>WAMZ01000013.1 GCA_015522055.1 Candidatus Geothermarchaeota archaeon | reverse complement strand
GTTTATCAATATATAAGCATAGATATAACCTGTAAGCATCTAGATCTATAAAATATTTGGGTTATCCCCATAGTTAACCACGGTTATTATTACCCATGGTTCTCGTTTTACATACATATAATTTATCGATTTGGAAAATAAATTGTATGAAATAATTATTATCAAATATATATATATATTTTGCTGGTTTATATCGGTTGAAACATATATCCAGTGATGTAATGTAAAGCGGTGCTACATTATATGCATAGGAGTTTTTGATATGAAAATTTTTATAATTGGGGCTGGTGTGGTTGGCTTCTCTATCGGGCGTAACTTAATTGAGAAGGGGCATCAGGTTGTTTTTGAAGATATTGATGAGAGATTGGTTGAGAAGTTATCTGCTGACGGTTTCGAGGACAAATAACTATTTGGGTAAATATCGGGGTCAACTCATTATATTTTAATTATATTATATAAAGATATATACTGGCTCGTTATATCCAATTTGAATATTCAACTCTACTTGGCTATTCGGTGGATATATATGGATAGGAGGCTCATTGAGGTTGTGCCAGTGCTTCTCACCATGTACGCGACTTGGTTCACCATAGGTATATTCGCCATCTATCTACAGCTATATGCATTCTATGTAGTTGGTGTATCTAATATTATCATCGGATTCCTCACTACATTCTACTTTCTATTGAACAGCATTTCATCCATATCTGGAGGGATAATAGTAGATAAGTATGGATGGGTGAGGGGTGTACTCATCGGCTCCCTCCTACTCCTCTCGATCTCGAACTTCATCACACCCCTCTATAAGGATGGGCTATATCTCATAATTGTCCGTATGCTCCAGGGGTTCAGCACGGGTGCAATAATCCCCTTGGTAAACTTGATCGGAGCTAAAGTTATGGGTGCAGGAGAAGGCATAGGTACGGTGGGGATGTTCGGTAGCATGGGCTTCGCTACATCTGGATTGATAGGCGGGTATATTGTGAATGCACTGGGCTATGAGGGCTCCTTCATCTTGTGTGGAGTGATTACCCTGATACCTCTGATTTTATTGGTTATGGTCGATAGTGGGATGTACTCTGATATCCGTGGTTCTAGAATCGAGTTGCGTGAGCTTATAAAGTTTCCCCTTGCTATATGGGTGATATACATAGCCTATTCACTAAGGTTTGTAGCCGCTGGGGGTGTGTGGAGCTTCTTCAGCCTATTTCTATATGACTTGGGAGCCGATGAATACTGGGTTGGGATAATACACTCGATAAACACGATTACCCAGATATTGATATTCAGGAGTATCGGGAGATACTCGGAGGGTAGAGGCTTACGTATATTCGAGCTAGGGCTACTACTAACCTCGATGGTCTTCCTAGGATATTTTCTGAGCCCAACCTATATCCATATAATACCTTTGCAGATGGTCTTGGCGATCTCCTGGGTCATGCTATATAGTGGTGCAAATGTATATATTATCGAGAATACAGGTGAGAGTCAGAGGGCAACGGGGCTCGGTGCCCTACAGATGTTTAATGCATTGTCATGGATAGTCGGGTCATCCGCAAATGGATATGTGAGTGAGTTCTCTGGAAGCTATAAAACATATATCTTTGCCTCCATCTTCATTACATTGATTGGACTTTTAATAGTTGAGGGGTATTTTAGGATTAGGGGAGTGGGAGGAGATGGGGCTAGTAGATAGGGTTGAGAAGACGGTTGAGGTGTATAATAGGTATAGGTCTCCCGAGGCCCATGCAAAGATATTGAGGGTTGACGATGAGTATGTTGAGGTGGAGTTCAGCGGTCCATACTGTAGGACATGCGGCTACTACGATTACTTCGAGGACTTTGTTATTGAGGCCGAGGACCAGGGGATTAAACTGGAGATAGATGAGATTAGGGACATGGTTGACTATGCCGTGGTTAGATTTAGGGTGAAGACGTAGGATTGGGTAGGGAGGATTTCCTGGAAAATATTAAAATACTCCTTTCGTCTGATGTAAGGAGGCTTGTGGATGATAGAGTCGAGTCCTTTAGGTCGATAGATAGATATTCCCCCCGTATAGTGATGCGGGAGCTGGCCTACTGTATACTTACCGCCAATTATAGGGCAGACAAGGTGCTTGAGATCGAGAGGGTTTTAGGAGACCGTTATATCGATATTAGCTATGAGGAGCTTAGGAGTACCTTGAAGAAAATGGGATATAGATATCCCAATGTTAGGAGTAGATATATAGTTTTAGCCAGAGGTGTACTAGGTGAAGTTATCTCGGTCATCAATTCTGGACTCGAAAGTAGTTTGATTAGGTCTCGCCTAGTTAGGTTGGTGAAGGGTTTCGGTATGAAGGAGGCTAGTCACTTCCTCAGGAATATAGGTTTCCTCGACTTGGCGATAATCGATAGGCATATAATCAAAATATTAAAGTATTATGGATTGGTTGGGGAGGTAGCTTCACTAACTCCATCTAGGTATTTGGAGCTGGAGGGTCTCATTAAAGATCTTAGTGGTGAGTTGGGGATCGAGCCCGGGATCTTAGACCTATACATGTGGTATATGTCGACTGGTAAGGTGTTAAAATAAATCCACGACAATTTATTCGATTGTCCATAGTTATTATATTTATGTGGTCGCCATGCCCGAGATCCTAGTTTTAGACGGTGATACCCTGAATAGCATCGTTGATATACCTGAGTTTGTTGATGTGATTGAAGCATGTTTTAGGAAGTACTCTAGGGGGGAGGCGGATATACCGCAGAGGACTGTCATGACCATATCTGGGAACTGGTGGGGCTTCATGCCCGGATATGTCAAGGGCTCTGGCGTCGCCATCAAAATTGTTAGTGTTATACCCGCTAATAGGGAGCGTGGTCTGCCAACCATACCCGGGGTGGTTACATTATTTGATGAAGATACTGGTATGCCGCTATCGATCATGGATGGGGCTGTAGTTACTGGTTTGAGGACTGCAGCCGCGTCCATGGTCTCTGTCAAATATTTAAGGCCTGGGGAATCAGGTGTAGTAGTATTCATAGGTGGTGGATACCAGGCGAGATACCATCTAAGGTTTATCACCCATTTCTTTAGGCCAGAGAAAGTATTGGTATATGATATTAGGAGGGAGGCGGCAGAGGGCTTCGTCAGATATGCTGCTGAACTCGGTGTAGACGCATATGTAGCTGATTCCCTTAGCGATGCATTGGCTAACGGCGATATTATTATTGAGGCCTCGACAACCGAGTCGCCGGTGGTCTTGGGTAGCCACCTTAAGAGGGATGTCCATGTAGTTAGTATAGGGGCCCATACACCCGAGAGTAGGGCTCTAGATGATGAGGTATTTATGATAGCTTCCCTAGTTGTGGTCGATTCTAAGGAGGCTACGTCTAGGGAGAGTTGGGATATAAGAGATGCGATAAGCAATTCGTTGATTACAAGCGATGATATTATAGAGTTGGGTGAGTTGGGCGCTAGAGTAGCTAGTGGTAGGCCGGGCGGGGTCACCGTCTATAAATCGGTTGGCCTGGCCCTCCAGGACGTATGTGCAGCTAGATATCTATATAACAAGGCTATAGAGAAGGGGGTAGGTTCGAGGGTTAGGATATAAAGAAATTTATGTGATGGAATGTCTCACTTGGATCTACTTCTTACCCTCTCCTTTATCTCAATGATCTCTTCACGCTTCAGTGTTAGGGCCGGTTTCTCAGGAATTATACCCTGCGGCCTCAGGAGAGCGATGACCACGATAGCTGTTCCAACAAGTATGTATTCAAGCCACTGGGGCGATATGGGTATGACTTGTGTTAGGATCTCCTTATAAGTAAATATTAATGTCCTGGCGGTGGAGAATATAAATGTTCCTATTAATACACCGAAGTTGTTACCCGTTCCGCCGAGCATCATGAATGCCCATGGCCAGAATGTCCATGTCAACCTATTGAATGTGATGGCCTTGAAGCTCAGTGAATACATTGTCCACAGCGCCCCGCCTATGGCTGCTATTGCTCCTCCAACAATCAAAGTCTTACCCCTTAATCCGGCTATATCTTTACCGTATACCGCTGCCGCGACCTCGGAATCCCTCATAGCCTTGAGTGCACGTCCATAAGGCGCCCTCCCAATCGCGTCTATAAGTATATATACAAGTATGGCTATTCCGAGCATGGTAATAGTCGCTGCATAGAACCTCGGTGCACCAGCCCCCACCCATCTATAGAAATCAGGAATATTTATTCCTTGTGTGGCACCAGCTATCGGGTCATAGTTCCATATAAATGCCTGTAGTGCGTCTCCGAATGCTAGGAGGGTGATACCTAAATATGCTTCCTTCAATCTTAGGGCTGGATATGAGCATATGAAACCTACTATACCGCCTAAGAGGGCTGCTAAGGCCAGTGTGAATACAAACATTCCTATTGAAAGCAATGGATTGGGTGTAAGCAATTCATTTGTTATTGTATTAACTATCTTGAAGTTTATGAGGTGGTTTGCATATTCTGCGCCGTAGGGCATACCCATCATATATGCAAGTATCCTACCAGGTATAGCACCAGCTACCACTGCCCCGGTTAATACTGCTAGTACCCTTCCGAATTGGGCGATACCAGCATATCCAACCTCTAGGTTTAGGCTGAGTGTCACTATTAGGAATGCCGCGAAATATAAGATTATTTGCGTTAATAATGGTGCGAGAGCCTCCAACGCCATATTACTCACCCCTAAATCTCCTAAACCTTGATAGATACTTGCCCCATGGTAGGGCGCCTAGACCCTGTGGATAGACTAACAGTGTGACGACCATCATGGCCAATGGAATGATGTATTTATATGCGTTTATCCATGAGCCCACAGCTTGTGCCAGTAGATATATGCCGAGCTGCATACTTACGCCTATCAGGAATCCGCCTAGTAGTGACCCGAATATACTATATAATCCTCCTACGATGGCTGCGGCGAATAATGGAACTATTAATACGAGCCCAATTCTAGTTTCTCCAGGCATTACCAGAGATAGAATACCTCCACCTAGGCCGGCCATAGCGCCACCTATAAACCATGAGGCTAGGTAGACGGTCTCAGGATTTATTCCTAATACTTTGGCTAAAGTCGGGTTCTCCACGGTTGTTCTCATCGCTATACCGAACTTTGTTCTAGTCAGGAATAGTTGGATAGCCGCTATTATCACTACTACAACTAGTAATGATACTATGTGGATAAGCTTGACATTCACATTCCCAATCCTGAATAGCAATATGTCTTGCTCTGCGAGGAGGAAGTATCTCATGTCTCTCTTGAATATCTGTGTTAGGTTCTCGGCTAATGCATTTAGGAATCCGTATAGGATTAGATCTGCTCCTAGGGTCGACATCATCAGTGTAACCATTGTCGCGCCGGCCCTTAACAGCCACTTGTTTATCGTGAAATATATTATGACCCCTATTGCTCCCGATACTAATGCCGCTATGGGTATATAGTAGTAGGGTGAGCCTCCAGTTACCAGATTTAGAACGAATACGGTGTAGAATGCGTATGCAACCATGGATGCGTGGGCGAAGTTGAATGTCTCTGTGGACATGTAGATGATGGTTATTCCGCCGGCCGCTAGGGCGAAGCCACTTGATATAGCCAAGGCGGTCAAGATTACATCAAGCATATTTCCACCCAATTATGTCTCTGTAACCCGGTCTATATGAGTGGCATACTTAAAATTAAGAATATATAGTTAAATTAATTATATTTAAGTAATTAACAGCTTTGCATTATTATAACGAGTTGATTCTTTATAAATGACTAAAGTAAAATATAATTATTTGATATTTCAAGGGAATTTTATTGAGGTGTTCTGTAGATGGCTACAACAGGTAGCAAGGCGTATATTCTGGCTGTTATACTCTTGGTAGTCGGTTTACTAGTTGGCTATGGCGTCGGGATAATGACGGCACCCGCCCCAGCGCCTACTGAGGAGGTTACGCCAACTGCCGGCGTTTCTGGTACGGTGAAGATCGGTCTACTAGTTGACCTGACGGGTGGCCTGGCTACATATGGTGAGAACAGCCAGGCAGCGGCGGAGTTGGCTGAGAGACAGGTTAATGATTGGTTAGCTGCTAGGGGCGAGGATTGGAGGATAGATGTCATCGTGGAGGGTACTGTGCCTGAGGATCCGTCTATAGCGTTGGCTAAGGTACAGTCATTACAGGCTCAGGGTGTACGTTTCATCGTTGGTCCGATGTCTAGTGCAGAGGTTAGTGAGCTGAAGGCATATGTTGATGCAAACAACATCCTATTAATATCCATGTCATCCACTTCTCCAGCCCTCGCTATACCTAATGACAACGTCTTCAGGTTCTGTCCAACTGACGTTATCCAGGGTCCGGCGGCTGCCGCCGTAGCCTGGGCACAGGGTATAAGGCACTTGGTTATAATGTGGAGAGGAGATACATGGGGTGATGGTCTAAAGGAGTCCGTTGCGGAGGCTTTCCAGAAACTTGGTGGCCAGGTCCATGAGGCAAGTCGGTATAGCCCAGATGCTACGGAGTTCTCGGCTGAGGTCGCCGACCTAGCAAGTATTGTGCAGGATCTTGTTAATCAGTTTGGCGCCGACCAGGTTGGTGTGGAGTTGATAGCTTTCAAGGAGGCTGCAGCAATCTTCCAGGCCGCGGCTGGATACGATGTTCTGAGGCAGGTGAAGTGGGTTGGTAGCGACGGTACGGCTCAGTTGAGCCAGTTGATCGAGACTGCTGAGGTTGCTCAGTTCGCTACTGATGTCGAGTTCCTCAATCCAATATTCGCACCTGGTGCGTCTCCATTCCATGATGATGTATTGAACTATGTGAAGCAGAAGCTCGGTAGGGAGCCAGATGCCTATGCATATGCTACTTACGACGCTATATGGGCAATTGCCATGGCTATAGAGTGGGTGGACAGCGACGACCCGATGAAGGTCAAGGAGGTATTGCCTGAAGTTGTTGCTAGGATGGTTGGTGGCAGCGGTGTCTTCCAGTTGAACGAGGATGGTGACAGGGCGTTCTCAGACTACGACCTATACGTAGTATGGCCGACGGACGGCGGATATGAGTGGAGGAAGGCTGGTGTCTACAGGGCTGCTACCGGCACTGTTGAATGGGAGGACTGGTGGCTAGCTAGAGGAGGTTAAATGAATTATCCATCTTATCACTCCTTTTTATAAATCCTTATTAATGATTGCAAAGCTATATCATATTTAATTATCCAATGGTATAGATTTTGGCATTGATGTGTATAAATTTGGTTAGTGGTGTAGAGTATGAGTGAGGAGGGCTTCGAGTGGGACGATAGATATATACTGGTTACTGAGAACTTAACCAAGGCATTCGGTGGGCTTGTAGCCGTTAACAATGTAAACATTAAAGTTGAGAAGAATAAGATGACGATGTTGATGGGCCCTAATGGAGCTGGGAAAACAACATTCGTTAATGTATGTACAGGTGTCCTTAAACCTACAGGTGGAAAAGTGTATTTCGATGGTAAGGATATAACTGGGTGGGAACCTCACAAGATTTATAAAGCTGGTTTTGTGAGGACATTCCAGGTGCCTGAGCCTTTCCTAGGCCTGACCGTCCTTGATAATGTATTGGTTGCCCTAGGTAATGCTGGAGAGAACCCGATTAAGGCACCTATTAAGAAGCTCTGGATAGATGAGGAGCGTAGAAATATTGAGAAGGCATTTGAGATTCTTGAGGCTGTAGGTTTGAGTGACTACTGGGATAGAGTTGCGTCGGCACTCGGCGCTGGCCAGCTGAAGATGCTTGAGGTTGCGAGGGCACTTGCTACTGGTGCCAAACTTATAGCATTGGATGAGCCTATTGGTGGGACGGATCCAGCCTATGCCGACGAGATTCTATCATATGTTAAGGGTCTCCTAAAGAAGTGGGATGTATCATTCCTATTGATTGAGCATAGGATAGATATTGCACTCCCATATGCAGACTATGTATATGTTATGGATAGGGGTATGGTAATCGCTGAGGGCGACCCCGATGAGGTCGCGAATAATCCGAAGGTCATCGAGATATATATCGGGTGATTTATATGGCTATGCTGGAGGTTGAGGGCCTAAACTCTGGGTATGGTAAGCTTAGGGTATTATTCGACATAAATTTTAGGGCGAAGGAGAGGGAGATAACGGTTATAGTGGGACCTAATGGGGCAGGTAAGACAACTCTACTCAATAGTATAGCCGGCCTGGCCACGATATTCGATGGTAAGATTAAGTTTAATGGTAAGGATATAACTGGATTACCTCCCCATAAGATAGCCAAGGAGGGTGTCTCATATCTGCTTCAGATGGGTAATATAGTGAGTGGCCTTACCGTCAGAGAGAACCTAATGATCGCAGGATACCTACTTCCTAAGGAGGAGATACCAGACAGGATTGAGGAGGTATTGGATATATTCCCGCGGCTCAAGGAGTTCCTGCATAGGAAGGCTGGGACTCTCAGTGGTGGAGAGCGTAGGATGCTCGCCATAGGTATGGCGTTGATGAGGAGGCCTAAGATACTGTTGTTGGATGAGATGACCACCGACCTAGCCCCGATACTGGTTAAGATGGTTTTAGATAAGGTGGTTGAGCTTAGGGATGAGTATAAGCAGACAATCGTATTAGTTGAGCAGAATGCTAAAAGGGCCCTAGAGATAGGGGACTATGCATACCTACTTGTTAGTGGTACAATGAGATATGAGGGGGAGCCGGAGGAGCTTCTACACCACCCACAGTTCAGTAAGCTCTATCTAGGGATTAAGGAGTAGATAGAGCTATATGCCCGCAGAGCATTATAGGGCTAGGATAGAGAGACTAGCCAAGGCTGTTAGAGATGAGGTCGACTATGTAGTTGTTAGTAGAGCTGTCAATATAAGGTACTTCACCTCACTATCCATAGACCCACTGGAGCGTGTGGTCCTACTGATAGTCGATTCCTTTACAGGCGATGCATATATATTGGCTCCGATGCTGGAGCGGGATAGGATAGCTGAGGTAGCTAAGGAGATCGGCTTACATCTAATGGTATATAGTGACTATGAAGACCCTGTAAAGAAGGTCAGTGAAGTTCTCTCATTCGGCTCTACAGTAGGTGTCGAGTGGGCCGTGAAATACGGTGTAGTAACTTCTATTAAGGAGAATTGTTCGGTTAGGGGTGTCGTATTAGTAGACGACCATATTTCTAGGTTGAGGATGGTCAAGGATGAGGATGAGCTCTCTAAGTTGAGGAGGGCCTCCGAGTTAAACCAAGAAGTAATTAAATATGTTATAGAGAATTTGAGGAGCGGTAAGGTGGAGCGAGAGGTCTCCCTAGATGCCTGCAGGTATGCTATGGAGCTCGGGGCTGAGTCATGTCCATATCCAATTATACAATCTGGGCCTAATACGGCTCTCCCCCATAAACGTTCCAGCGATAGGGTTATTAGGGATGGCGATATAGTCTTGATAGACTTCACGATAATCTACGATGGATATGTATCCGATATAACCAGGACAATTGTCCTGGGAAAGGGCTATGAGAGGGATGCCGCCAGCATCTTCGATGTAGTATATAGGGCCCAGGCCTCGGCCCTAGAGGCTATCAAGCCGGGAGTAGCTGCCAAGGATATCGATTTGGCAGCCAGAGACACGATATCTAGGGAGGGCTATGGAGATTATTTTATACATAGAACTGGCCATGGGATTGGGTTGGAGGTTCATGAGGAGCCATACATACATGAGGAGTCTACAACCATTATTGAGGAGGGGATGGTGTTCACCGTAGAGCCAGGCATATATCTACTCGGTAGATATGGTATACGCCTTGAGGATAATGTCATAGTTACTAATGATGGCTATGAAAATTTGGTCCAACTACCCAAGAGCCTGGACCCAAGGGATTATCTCTGAAACCTAGACCCTTATAGCTGGTATAGATCCAAATCTACCTATATAGACCTCGTCTTCATTGGATGGGATTATCCTCATAGCTATAGTCTTTCCCCTAGCCCTCGATATCGAATATAAATCTCTAACAATATTCCTAATAATCTCGTTTTCCCTGGGTATTACGACCATGTCTAGCCCAGCTACACATACATTTGTTAGCCCAACCAAGTCCATAAGCCTCAGCTCCCCCTCCCTCGTAAGCTCCATAAGCCTGTTATCCTCACCCACCGGAAGCATTACCTCATTAAATCCTAATGTCTTTAGGCCAATCTCCCTTATAACATTATTAATTAACATGTTAATCTTGTATACTGCATGGTAGGAGCCGGGTGCCCCAACCCTACATCCATAATGCTTCTCTATAATCGAGGCTACACTCTCATCCATCCAAGGTGAGAGGCTTAGGTCCATGCCTAGATATAGTGCCCCATAGCCGCCGAGCCTCATCTCAACCCCATCCAGATAATTACTTAAGTCACTGGTATGGCCACCTAGATACTTGTCTATTAGGTCGACGTATCTAAGGGCTATTCCGAATCCAAATAGGTTATCGGTGTTGGAGGTGGCTGGGAAATAGGGGGTCTTGACAGTTTTACCGAAGGTCACAGCCATCCTTGTATACATGTCGGGTTCATCGTAGCCATATAAATAGTCTAATGCATCTAAAGCATCTGGCTGGAACTCGATGTTACCGAATAAATTGTCATAGGTCTTTAGTAATTCTATATAGTCGACTAATCTTTTGGAGCTGAGTGGTATCGAGAACCCATGGATTAGTGGATTATCTATGCCTAAATTATCAATTATGTAGTCTAATACTTTTCTCCATGTGTCGATAGAAACGTTATTTGGTGGGGGTGGTAGTACGGTCCTTAAGGTCCATGGCTCTAGTGGGAAATCTTCCAATATGTTTTCTACCCATGCAAGGTATTCAGATAAAGGTTTCTCAAACTTCCTGATATTCTCGATGGGTATGAAGAATGTTAAGGCCCTTACTATTGGCATGCTTCCCCTCCAGTATATCTAACTATTTATTATCTGGCCCTATCCATTAAATCATTATTATAAACTAGTTGATGAGCTGGTGTTGCGTATGGTGTTTGAGCATCCAAAGATTAAAGAGTTGCTTGATTATACAAGGGTTCTATGGGCCTTGCATCATGCACAGTCGGTTATGAGCTGGGATTCCGAGACCTATATGCCTAGGGAAGGTGTCCGCGATAGGAGTTTGGCTATGGCTGAGTTAGCGGCATTGTATCAGAAGCTACTGCTTAGGGATGAGGTTGTTAAACCTGTTGAGGAGCTGCTTGATAATGAGGACTTGAATGATTATGAGAGGGGTGTGGTAAGGGTTCTACATAGGAGTATTAGGATTATGAAGGCCCTCCCCCCGAAGCTGGTGATGGAGATTGCGAAGACGACCGAGGAGGCTAGGCCCTATTGGAAGGAGGCTAGGGATAAGAATAAATTCGAGTTGTTTGAGCCTTATCTAGATAAGATTATCAAGTTGGTTATCGAGGCAGCTGACTATATTGGGTATGAGGAGCATAGGTATGATGCGTTACTGGATAGGTATGAGGAGGGGCTCACGAAGGCTAGGGTCGAGGAGATGTTCAACTATATTGAGCCGAGGATTAGGAGGGTATTGGATAGGGTGTTGTCTGAGGGGAGGTATCCACAGAACCATGAGCTCGAGGAGGTAAAGTATGAAGTTGAGGCGATGGAGAGGGTGAATAAGACGATTCTAGAGAAGCTGGGATACCCGTTTGAGAGGGGTAGGCTGGATGTATCCGCCCATCCATTCACGATAGGAATAGGCTTGGATGACGTGAGGATTACAACTAGGTATGAGGGGAAGGACTTCAAGAGGACATTGTATAGCACGATTCATGAGTTTGGCCACGCCCTATATGACCTCCAGATAGATAAGAGGCTGAGGATGACTCCTGTGGCGCATGGCGTATCATTGGGTATACATGAGAGCCAATCCAGGTTCTGGGAGAACGTCATAGGTAGGTCTATGGCATTCGTCGAGGCCATATACCCCATACTTAGGGATAACCTAGATTTTATCAATGGATATGGTATAGACGAGTTATACTATTATTTCAATACTGTCAAGCCTAGCCTAATTAGGGTTGAGGCGGATGAGGTGACGTATAACCTGCATATACTGCTGAGGTTTAAGCTGGAGGTTAAGATGATGGAGGGCGAGTATAAAGCTAGGGATGTTGCTGAGGTCTGGAATGATGAGATTGAGCGCCTTCTCGGGGTGAGGCCGAAGACATATAGTGAAGGTGTGCTCCAGGATATCCATTGGAGTATGGGTAGCATCGGATATTTCCCCACCTATACGATTGGGAACCTTGTGGCGGCCCAGATATATAGCCATATAAAGAGAGACCTCAAGGATTTCACCGAACTAGTCTCAGGCCTTAGATTCGAGCCTGTCCGTGAATATCTGAGAGAGAAGATACATAAGTGGGGGGCTACATACCCGCCTGAGGAGCTACTACGCAGGAGCTTCGGTGAGCCTATGAATCCAAAGTATTTCATCGAGTATCTCGAAAGTAAGTATCTTGGCTAGCTAGGTCCACCTCAACCTCCCTATTTCTCCATAAAACCCTTATCTTCCCACCAGACCTCCTTATCTCAGATAATGCTCTGAAACCGAGTATTGAGAGAAATATGTATGAGAATGGATATAAAATTATGGTTGCCCCATATCCCAAAATGTAGCGTTTCAACCTAAGATATAATGGGGGCATATATAGTGTCAAAAGGTAGATAAGTAATAGCAAATAGTTCTGTGATATGAATAAATATATGGGAATTAGTGTGGCTATTAGAGCCACCATTAATACTAGAATATAGCTGATAGGGTTGACGAGGGCGAATATAGATACCCGCTTCATGAATTGATATAAGCCACTTATATCGTAATCCATGTCACTGTAGTGTCCAGGCAATGAATAGAATCCAATATTAAGTTTATGCCTATAAGCCATCCTGGCTAGGGCTACATCCTCAACCAGTGAATTATATACCCTTTTATGCCCACCGACCACCTCGTATGCTCCTCTCCTCCAACCTATTATAGCTCCTGCCATCCACATATTTCTATCCATATTCCATGGTGTATAGAATATCCATGTGAGGATGGTGAATGCGTACTCGAATAATGCGGAGGCGAATGATCCACACTTTATCCTTGGCACTAGTGATACGACGTCATGTTTATCGAGTAGGCTACATAAGGAGTCTATGACCTCCCTGGACAAGTCTGTATCCGAGTCTATAAATATTATTTTATCCCCGCGAGCCTCTAGGTAGCCTCTCCAGCATGCATATGTCTTACCCATCCAATCCGATGGTTTCCTAACTCTAATATACTTACATCCACATTTTATACATTCCTTTCTAGCGATAGTCTCGGTATCATCGGTTGACTCATCATCCACTATAATTAATTCGTGCCTGGTCTTACATAACCTGTTTATAAGGCGTTTAACACCGCGGCTATTATTTCTAACTGGAATTATTATTGATGCGATATGGCTACTGTATTTCAACCCCCTTTCTATACTTCTTATGCCAGTTATCCTTGTAAAGAGGTATATGTTCAATATTATGAATATAATTGATATGTATAGGGGGAGTTGGGCGAATCCCAGGTAC
>WAMZ01000012.1 GCA_015522055.1 Candidatus Geothermarchaeota archaeon | reverse complement strand
GTCTTAAGGTTGGTCTGCTACTCCTTGGTGGGGGTGGGTATCAGCCGGATAGGGTGGCTAGGAATTGGGTCAAGGTTTTGAGGATAGCGGTGGATCTCTAATCCTTGTGGGTAGGCCCGGTATATACGATAAATTCTTTTATCGAGTCGATAGGAATCATGGTTTTATAGTTGGCTTTACAGAGATTCCGGAGGAGTTCTCCAGCCTATATCCTATAGTTGACTTTGTTGTGGATGATGAGTTACGGGATTATGTATCGCTATATGAGAAGATTGTGATCGATGATTGGCTGAGGATACCCCCTATGACCTTCGGGGTGGTATCGTTCTTCAGTAGGGAGGGTGGCCACTATATTGATGATTTGCTATCCAAGTATTTATCCATGGGCTTCAAGATGTGGACTACACAGTGGTATGGATGGAAAGTTGTAGGGGTATCTGCTGAGGAGTCGCTGTTATATGACTTTGTGATGTCCTACTCTAGGGTATTCCCATCTAGATATCGGCCTGAGGTTATAAATGGGAGGTTCTTGGTTGGTAGGTGGCCCAGCATCATCAACTACTATTGCTTCAATGATAGGCTGGACCCAATTAGGTTTAAAGGAAATGTTCTTGGGTCCGACTCTATAAATGGGGATATTTTGGCGCCCCCAAATATATTAGACATCGGGCCGAGGGATGGCCGGGAAGAGGTATATAAACATTTTCTAATAGATTTTAGCGATCTCCAGTCATTATATGTTGGTGAACCTCCGCGGAGTATGGCTAACAAGATTCTATCTGTGTATAATGAGGTTTTCAGGGATCTACTTAGGGGGTTCAATGTGGTTGTACCTTATTTTATTCCGTTTAAGGATGGTTTGTCGGTGCTGTACTTGAAATATGGTGGTGGATGGCGGGCTGATTATAATCCCATATTTGAGGGTGATGGGTATGTAATCGATCCCTTTGGATTGTATAGGGGGTCGAAACTCAGGGTATACTATGGTCTATGGGGGAGGGTTGTTAAGAGGAAGGGGCTCAGCTTGATATACTATATGAATTTTAGGGAGTATCCTGCCGTGGCGTCTAGGATGTTTTATGAGGTTAGGTATGGTGGGAAGGTTATTTATTCGTCTTCCTCTAAGATTGGTGTGTTATAGGAGTGCTATGGGTGTGTTTCTTTTGAAGTAGGCATCCTCAAATATCTGTCTTATCGTGGTTATAGTATCTATTGTTATTCCTGATGTCACTGGTTTGAGGTCTTCTAGTATTTCTTCATCGGTCTTGCTGCTCACTATTCCCTCGAGTATAGCGTCTATTATGAGGTCATCCTGTATCTTTATGTTGTTTTTGAATAGGTTCCAGTCTTCGTCGATGTCGGCACCCTTTGTGTATTGTAGGATGTGGAGTCTGCTTATGAGTCTCCTGACCTGTGTCTTATATATCTTTGTGAGTGGGAGTAGGTCCATAGTCTTCATATATATTTGGTTGAATATTCCTAGGAGCCAGTCTGTCCTCGTTATATCGCCGAGGAGTAGTAGGTTCCTTGTATCCGCGATCTCCCTCAATATAAGTGCCTCTATTACTTCGTTGGCATAGTCTTTTTTTGTGGGTATATATGCCCTTATATAGCTATTTATATCCCTGGCTAGCGAGCCTATCTCTATATATTCATATGATATTCTTAGGAATTTCATTAGCTTGTCGAGGTTCGGCGGCATCTTATAACGCCTTTCACTTATGAAGTATATTGCATTGACTCTTCCTGGGTTCCTGAGTGTCCTTACTCCTATAGCTGATAGGAGTATTGACTCGGCTTTATTCTTGATGTTTATTAGTATGCCCTGTTTCCCCCTCTCTTCTATGGTGTCCCTTATATCCTTGGTTATCGAGTAGAGTGTATGGTCTACATTAAATAGCCTTAATGATTTGAGTAGTCTGCTAGACATCTTTCCACCCCAACTCACGAATCTTCTCTAGCTGGCTCAGCACGTAACTCCTTGTTTGATCTGGGTCCCTGAAGTCTACAGTAGGCTCGCCCTTATCCAGTACCTTGATTATAAGGGGCTCCATTGTGCCGCCGCAGCTGGGGCAGCTCCTCTCCTTATCGCTATATGGTGTTACTTGGTATCTATAGCATTCTCTGCATCTATAGAGTTGTTTCATCCCGGACAGTTTCCCCCTCTTGGCGATGGGCCTTCCCTCTATCTCAACTATATCAAGTGCATAGTCTATGGTGGGTGCATTGGATACCGATGTGCCGACTCCAAATCCGTCCGCACCTGCCTCTATCATATCGGCTATATTGTCGAGGCTTACTCCGCCTGAGACGATTATCTTGACATTCTTGTATCCCCTTATGTCGAGCTCCCAGCGTATCTCCCGTATAATCTCTTTTATGTCGCCCCTCCTACTCTTAGGTGTATCTATCCTTACTCCGAATAAATGGTCTTTTAAGGCTTCTGCTGCCATTATGGCCTCGACCTTCTCGTCATATAGGGTGTCTATTAGAGCTATCCTCCTGACATTCTTTTCAACATATTTATCGAATGCCTTCCAAGCCTCAACCTGGTCCCCGAGGATCAGTATTAATGCGTGTGGCATGGTTCCCTGGGGCTCAAGTCCAAGGATATCGGCGCTTAGGACTGCGGAGACCCCGTCGAAGCCTGCTATGTAGGCTGCATAGTCTATTAGCGGCGTTATTGCTGGATGCATCCTTCTTGCCCCGAATGATAGTAGGACTTTCCCCCATGCCACTAGCCTTACGTGTGCGCTGTAGGTGGCTATCCCACTCGCTTGGCATAATAGGCCTAGTAGGGGTGTCTCGTATTTCCCGAAGACGCCGTATCTCCCTACTAGGTAGCCTATTGGGCTCCTGTATCCCTCGTCGTCTTTAGGTTTGAATATTGTTCCCTCCCTGAGTAGATATAGGTCCATGTCCATGCCTTTAAATAGGTTTATTACCTCTGGAGCCCCCGCTAGGACGGCCCACTGGAATCCATGGGGGAGTGAACCACTTGATATCTCCATTTTGACATTTGTATCTATCTTCCCAGTCTCCTTCAATATTTTCTCGGTTCTTAGGAAGTATATGTCGGTTGTCTCCCCACGCTTTATCTCATCCTCACGTGATATTAGGAACTCACGGTCTCTAAGTATCTTCATCGCTCTACACCCATATTTAGATAGAGTATATCATGTTAATATGCGGTTGGATGATAACCACACAATTAATATATTTAGGTGGTTGGCTGGATATAACTGATTCGTATGTATCTACGTTACATAGTAATATTCTCCCCTTTCCCGTTGCTCCCTATCGAGTCTGCTGCCCGGCTTGTTTATCCTCGGTCTACCGCTATGCTTGTCTCTCCTGAGTGTTATATTTACTAGGCTTAGGAACTTGTTCATCCCCTCACGCTTATTGGTTGGTGTTCCACCTATCCCTAGCCTCCCGGGTTCCCCTTCAAACACCATCAGTCTATCTGAGACGGCGTCTATTAGGATTAGGTCATGGTCTATGACGGCTGCAGGCTTCTTATTTAGTTTTATGAATCTATTGATGGCTGATGCCACCTCCAGCCTGTCCTCGACGTCTATGAAGGCTGATGGCTCATCCAATAGGTATATGTCTGCATCCTTTAGTAGTGTAGCAGCTATATAGACCTTCTGGAGCTCTCCGCCTGAAAGGTTCTTGACCTCACGTTCAAGTAGATTATATATGTTTAATGGCTTTAGGAGGGAATTGACGGCCCACCTGCTTGTAGCCTCCTCCCCCACATTCTCCTTTAGGAAGTCCTCGACGGTACCGTCATATTCGTTCGATATGTATTGTGGTTTGTATGCCATCCTCTCGGGAGCAATGAGTATTTCTCCCTCATCGGGTGTGAGCTCCCCAACTAATATACGTATGAAGGTTGTTTTCCCTATGGCGTTCGGCCCTAGTATACCGAGTACCTCTCCCTGCATGATCTCCCCATCTCTTACCCTTAGCTCGAAGTCGCCTAACTTTATCCTTAGGTTCGTGTATTTTAACGCGGGGTAGGTTTCGGGCTTATGTTTCTGAGCTATTGATGTGAATACTATGGGTTTCTCCCTAAATCTAATGTTGTCGGCCGGTATATATCCATCTAGAAATATATTTATCCCTGTTCTTACACTTTCTATCCTTGTGAATATTCCATAGGCCCCGGGTTCTCCATATACAACTGTTACATAGTCACTTAGGTAGTCTAGGAATGCTAGGTCGTGGTCGACAACCACTACATACTTTCCTCTCGATAGTTGGTTTATGAATTTGGCGACGGTCATCCGTTCAAATATATCGTTGTAGCTGCTAGGCTCGTCAAATAGGTATACATCTGCATTTTTTAGTGTCGTGGCGGCTATAGCTAGTCTCTGTAATTCACCCCCTGATAATTCCTTTATGTCTCTCGATAATGTCTTTCTGAGATTCAATGTATCTACTACGTAGTCAATGTCCCCCGATTCATATGCCTTATCCAATAGATCCTTTACCCTTCCCTTCACGGCCTTAGGCAGTAGATATACTTCTTGGGGTTTGTATGCTATTCGTAGCTTTCCACTATATAGGTCCCTGAAGTAGTAGTATAGCTGCTCTCCCCTGTAAAAATCTAGTACTTTATCTGGGTCTCCCTCCTTGCTATAGTCCCCTAGGTTGGGTATCAGGTTGCCTGATAATATCCTTAGTGCGGTGGATTTCCCTGTGCCGTTTCTTCCGACTATCCCCAATACATTGTCTTTGATTGGGGCTGGTAATCTAAATAGTCTGAATTGGTTCATGCCGTATTGATGAATCAAGTTTGTCTCCAAGGCCTTTGGGAGGTTTACTATTGTTATTGCTTCAAAGGGGCATTTCTTAACACATATGCCACATCCTATGCAGAGTTCTTCTCTGATTATGGGTTCACCATCTATGAATTCTACACATGGGATGCCCATCCTCACGGGTGGGCAGAACCTCTGGCATTCATGTGTACATCTATCTGGGTTACATAGCTCTCTATCTATTACTGCGACTCTTAGGGGTGTTTCTTCGGGCAATGTAGACCCCCTTTTAATAATCCATATAACCCTATATTTAAGGAGGGGAATAGATTAGTTGCTATAGACGCATTTACCCCAGCTCTTTCCTAAATTCATATAACTCCTTTATTTGTGAGCTCAGATCTATGCCTACTCTACTTATGGGGTATCTCCTCCTGAATATGCCTATTATGCCGCCTAGTGCCATTATAGCAACTCCTATCAACTCCGATATTCCCAGTATGGGTAGTACGAATATCAATGCACCTATTTTTATCAATCTCTGTGAAAGCCTATCCCTACCCTCAAGCTCCATATATATCTCGTGGAATAAATCGTCTAGGGTACTGTGGCCCGGGGTATTACTCCATGTTGTGCCCAATTTCTTCAATATTGTTCTGGCCAATGCACCGTCCCTCTTTCAACTATGATTTTATGTGTATTTATCGAGTGATTAAGATAGTGTAACTTGTGTATATGGATGTCTCGGAGACTTTTAAGGATGGGGGGTTAATTTAGATTTATATGGCCGATATTGGTGAACGGCTCTACCAGGTTTCCTGGGGATTCGCGATACTATGGCTGGGTATATCGATTATAGTGGGCTATTTAGGGGAATATAATATATTCGGCTTTTATTTGAGTGGAATTGGGCTCTATGGCTTAATTGCCAGTGTATATGGATTCAATTCTACTGGTGATAAGACCTACCTAGTATTTACCACTGGTAGTATAATAGCCCTATTCATCGGCTTATCCATCGCCTCTGGGGGATTGGTGGATTATGTGATCTTGCTGGGTATATCCCTAGTCGTTATCGGCATAATGGTTATAGTTTACTACATTATGTGATGGCATAAGTTTTATATATTCTTGGGTTCTAAATCAATAGGGGCTATGATTAGATACGCGGATGAAGCTATTGATATGGAGGGCCTGAGGGGGCTCCTGGATGAAGATGTTTATATGTGGTTTAGCCGTTTCCGAGACCTTACTCCCCCTCAGCGATATGGGATTCTACCGATCGCTAGGGGGGAGAATGTATTGATATCGGCCCCCACGGGCTCGGGGAAGACCTTGACTGCATTCATATATATAATTAGTGAGTTGGTTAAGTTGGATAAGGAGGGGTTGTTGGATGATTATGTCTATGCAATTTATATCAGCCCATTGAGGGCTCTAAATAATGATATTTATAAGAATCTACTTGTCCCACTTACTGAGATAGGTAGCCTTGTTAAGGATAGATTGGGTAGGGAGCTTGGCGTTAGGGTTGCTGTTAGGACTGGTGACACTAGCCAGTCTGAGCGTAGTAGGATGTTGAGGCAGCCGCCCCATATATTGATAACGACTCCTGAGAGCCTGGCTTTGGTGATTACTGCACCAAAATTTAGGCGTCTCCTGAGGAAGGTTAGGTGGGTGATCGTTGATGAGATACATAGTTTATGTGAGAATAAGAGGGGTGTCCATCTATCGCTTTCGCTGGAGAGGTTGGAGGAGCTTACTGAGAAGAGTTTCGTTAGGATAGGCTTATCAGCAACTATAAATCCATTAGAGACCGTTGCGCAGTTCTTAGTGGGTTATAGAGATGATGGGTCTCCTAGGGACTGTGTGATAGTGGATACTAGGTTCCATAAGAAGATGGATTTGAGGTTGATCGCTCCTGTAAGAGACTTGATATACATCTCTTCACAGGAGCTTTCTGAGGCTATGTATCGCTATGTTAGTAGGATATTGAGTAAATATAGGACGACGTTGATATTCACTAATACACGTAGTGGTGCCGAGAGGGTTACCTATCACTTGAAGCGTCTAAATATAGTTGATGCCGATGAACTCGGTGTACATCACTCTAGCTTATCTAGGGAGATTAGGTTCGAGGTTGAGGATAAGCTTAAGAGGGGTTTGGTGAAAGGTATAGTGACGAGTACTTCCCTTGAGTTGGGTATAGATATTGGGCATATAGATGCGGTTGTGCAGATCGGGTCGCCTAAAAGTATTAATAGGGGGCTTCAGAGGGTTGGTAGGAGTGGGCATTCGATGGATAAAGTCTCTAGGGGATATTTTATAGGCCTTGATGTTGATGACCTGATTGAGGATGGGGTGTTGATCAAGGAGGCTAGTGAGGGTAGGCTTGATAAGGCATATATTCCTAGGAACTGCCTAGATGTGTTGGCTCAACACATTGTTGGGATGGCCCTTGTTAAGAAGTGGAGTGTGGATGAGGCCTTTAGATTGGTTAGGAGGGCATACCCCTATCATAATTTGGATAAGAATGTATTCATTAAGGTATTGGAGTATTTGGCGGGCCTCTTCCATGACCTTGAGAGGTATAGGGTATATGGTAAGATCTGGTATGATAGGGAGGATGGTGTCTTTGGTAGGAGGGGTAGGTATCTTAGGCCAATCTACTTCCAGAATATCGGGACCATTCCCGATGAGGCCCATATCGTGGCGTATCATGGTAGGCGTCGAATAGGCTATCTTGAGGAGGCTTTCGTGGAGAATCTAGACTATGGCGATATATTTGTATTGGGTGGTAAGACATATAGATTCCTAGGTTCAAGTGGGGATAGGGTGTATGTGGAGCCTGTCACCGGGGTTAAGCCTACGGTTCCAAGCTGGATATCGGAGATGCTTCCGTTGTCGTTTGACTTGGGTGAGGCCGTTGCCGAGACTAGGAATTTATTATGGAGTTATATATCGAGTGGTAGGCTGGAGGAGGCATATAGTTTTATAAGGAGGAGGATGAGGGGTAATAGATTCGCCGCAGAGAATATTATTAGATATACCAAACTTCAGGGTGAGTTCCTACTGAAACTTGGTGTTAGGGAGTTCCATAGTAGGGAGAATCTTATAATAGAGAATTATGTTGATTATAGGGATGGACTTAGATACATTATTTTCCACACGGTTTTCGGGCGTAGGGCTAATAATGCATTGGCCAGGGCATATGCTTATGTGGCTAGGAATTTGATTGGGTATACTGTGAGGGTGTTGGTGGATGACCATGGCTTCGCTCTCATAACCCCTTCCTATGTGGATCTTGATATTAATGAGTTGCTTTCCTCCCTGAACAGCAGTAATATTAGGGATGTATTGTCGAAGGCTGTTAAGAACAGCCAGTATATATGGAGGATATTTAGGCATGTTGCGAATAGAGCCTTGATGATACTGAATTATTATAAGGGTAAGAAGACGAGTTTGTCTAGGCAGCAGATCAATTCCGAGGCTATATATGCCGCTTTTAGAGATAGGGATGACTTCCCCCTAATTATTGAGGCTGTTAGGGAGATTATTGAGGATAAGATGGATGTGAATAGTGCAGAGCGGGTGTTGAGGGATATTGAGGAGGGTAGGAGGAGGTGGATCGTCTTACCGGAGTATGATGTGCCTTCTCCCTTCTCCCACGGCCTTCTACTTAGGGGGATGCAGGATGCGGTTCTTATGGAGGATAGGGTTAAGATATTACAGTCGTTATATAATAAGATTATGGGTAGGGTGGGTGCCTCCAAGTGATTGAGATATATGAGGGGGATCTCTATATCGCCGATCCATGGCCGGCTGCATATATAAAATCTATTGATGCAGTTGTTTTGAGTGACCTCCATCTCGGTATTGAGGGGGCCTTGGCGAACGAGGGTATATATCTACCTACTAGTATAAGTGAGTCGACGATTAGGCTTGTTAAGAGGATCCTGGATGATGTTGGGCCGACAATGGTTATATTCAATGGTGATGTTAAGCATGGATTTGGATTATTGAATACCAGTGAGTGGATACATGTGAGGAATCTCTTTAGGGAGCTAAGGGAAGGATACGAGGTTTTGGTCGTTAGGGGGAACCACGATAATTACCTAGGTGTAGTTCTTGATAGATTGGGTATACCCTTTGTTGAGAGATATGACCATGGCCCATACTCAATAATTCACGGCCATACAAAGCCCGATAATTTAGGTGATGTAGTTATAATTGGGCATGAGCATCCCTCGATAAGCCTTAGGGATGACGTAGGCGTGAAATATAAGTTTAAATGTTTCCTGTGGGGGCCACTCAACGATAGATGGGTCCTAGTCTTGCCCTCGGTGGGTGAGTTGGCTACAGGGGCTACCATTAGTATCTATGAGGATGAGAGGCTCAGCCCGTTGATGAGGGGTGTTGATATATCTAGGTTCAAGGCTTATGCGGTTGTACCGGGTGAGACTGTTCAGGAGTTCCCTGTGCTCAAGGATTTTGTCGACTATATATAGGCAAAAACCTAAATATTTCTTAGGTTAGATATTAATTCCAGTTTATATATTGGTGTTTTCTAAAGTTATTGGAAAAGGGGGGTTGTGGGAGTGAAGACCTCTAATAAGGTCGGTATATATGGCTATGGGGCTTATATTCCTCGGTATATTATTGAGAATAGTGTTATTGCCCAGGTTTGGGGGAAGTTGTCGACTCCGATTAAGAGTAAGACCTTCCCCTCCTATGATGAGGATAGCCTGACTATCGCTTATGAGGCTTGTAGGATTGCTATTGAGTCGTCGGGAGCCCCTAGGGATAGGATTGGGGCTGTGTATGTCGGGTCTGAGTCCAAGCCTTATGCGGTGAAGCCCTCAGGGACTGTTCTGGTGGATGCTCTTGGCCTTAGTAGGAATACCCTATCTGCTGACTTTGAGTTTGCATGTAAGGCTGGTACCGAGGCTATACAAGCGATAGCTGGCTTGGTGTCTTCTGGAATGATCGATTTTGGTATCGCTGTTGGTACAGATACGTCTCAGGGTAGGCCTGGCGACGAGTTGGAGTATACCGCTGCGGCGGGTGGAGCAGCTCTGATAATCTCGAGGGCGGATGATGGTGTATTGGCTGTGATAGAGGCTTCTAATTCATATGTATCGGATACACCGGATTTCTGGAGGAGGAGTGGGGAGAAGTATCCCAGGCATTTATTTAGATTCACTGGTGAGCCGGCCTATTTCCATCATATCATCTCCTCAGTCAGAAGGTTTTTCGAGGAGTATGGATACTCGCCTAAGGACTTTGACTACGCGATCTTCCACCAGCCCAACACAAAGTTTCCTCAGCGTGTGGCTAAGATGCTCGGCTTCTCCATGGAGCAGATAAAGCCCGGCTTATTATCCCCGATCATAGGCAATACATATTCTGGTGCTACCCTGGTTGGCCTGGCGGCTACATTAGATGTTGCTAAGGAGGGTGATAGGATTCTACTCGCTAGCTTTGGTTCGGGAGCTGGAAGTGACACCTTCTCCTTCCTTGTTACTGATCTTATTGAGGAGCGTCGTGCTAAGCCCCCACTTAAGGCTTTCCTAGATAGGCTTGTCACCAAGGACTATTCTACCTATGTAAGGTATAGGGGTAAGTTAATGTTATGAGGTGTGTCTAATGGAGGGGATAGTCGCCGTCGGCTATGGATTAGTAAGGGTTGGGGAGTACTGGGCTAAGGATATCGTGTCCCTGGCTGCGGACGCCGCTTCTATGGCTCTTGATATGGCTAAACAACCCAGTGTTGATGCTCTATATGTTGGGTCTGCATTGAGTGGTGCGTTAGGTATACAGGGTAATTTGGCTATTCATGTCGCTGATGAGCTTGGGTTCGCCGATGGCCTGGCTGTCAATATATCTGCTGGTGGAGCCTCATCCGGCTTGGCTGTCTTAAGCGGTATCGACCGTCTATTGTCGGGTTCGGCCGAGTATGTATTGGTTGGTGGTGTTGAGAAGGTTAGTGATAATTTGCCTAGTGATGTTCTTGAGGCTATACTTATTGATATCGATAGGAGGGTATTGAAATACTCAGGTCTCACCGACGCGGGTTTAGCTGCTATAATGGCGCGTCTATATATGGAGGAATATGGTGTCTCTAAGGAGAAGATAACCTCATTATCAGTTTTGGACCATGAGAATGGTGTGAATAATCCATATGCTATGTTTAGGCGGGCTGTATCACTCGACATGGCTATGTCTGCTCCTTTAGTGGCAGACCCGTTAACCATTTTTGATGTCGCTCCATATGGTGATGGGGCTGCGTTTCTGGTATTGACTACGAAGGAGAAGGCTTTGGAGGAAGGCCTGGATTATATGGAGTTTCTAGGCTATGGTGTGGCTAGGAATAGGGTGCCAATTAGCCATAGGAGTAATTTACTTAGTTTTGATGCATCAGCTGAGGCGGCTTCGGTTGCGTTATCTAGGGCTAATATATCAATTGATAGCCTTAGATTTGTAGAGTTATTTGATAATTTCTCTATAACTGGTGTGTTGGCTTTGGAGGCCCTGGGTTTATCTGGGTCTGGTAGCGGGGCAGACGATGTTTGGAGTGGGAAGTTCAATCTTGATAGGCAAGTGTCGGTGGATATTATGGGTGGGTTGAAGGCTAGGGGGCATCCAATAGGTGCGACCGGGGCCTACCAGTTATGCGAGGCATTCATGCGTTTTGAGGAGGCCCCTAGGAGGGAGTATGGATTGGTTCATATGATGTCGGGTTTTGATGATCAAGCCATTGTATTTGTTGTGGGGGGTGGTGGTAGTGCCTGAGATCACTGAGTGGAGAGATCGTATATGGAGGTATAGATTGATAGGTTCGAGGTGTGGAGGCTGTGGCTCGACATATTACCCGCCTAGGAATAGTAGGTGCCTAAAGTGTGGAGGTGACCTGGAGGAGGTTGAGCTGCCTAGGAGGGGTAAGCTACTTTCATACACGGTTGTGTATCAAGCCCCCACCTTATATAAATATTCAACGCCGTATATAGTTGGCTATATAGAGTTATTGGATGGTACTAGGCTCTTCGCGATGTTGACTGATGTGGAGCCGGATGAGGTTAGGGTTGGTATGGAGCTGGAGGCGACGCTAAGGAAATTGTATACTTATGGCGAGTCTGGCCACATAGTGTATGGCGTCAAATTTAGGCCAGCCGTTGGTTAGCTAAAGGTTCTCCCTAGCATAGGTCCTTAATACCCATCTTATTTTCCCGAGTAGGTCTCTCCTCCTAGCCTCGTCTCCATGATCTATAAACTCTATCTGTGTTAGTAAGCCGTCTTTTTCATCCATCGTATATATGAACCTCTTGCCGGGCTCGATCTCCCCCCTACTCTCCCTGGCTAAGTCCTCCTCGAACAATCTATCTAGCTCCCTCTTAATATATGCCACCAGCTTGTGGTCGATAGGTATATTTGCTTCTGGAGATATATCTACTACAACCCTATCTAGATAGATATCTACCCATGCCAGAGCCTTTCCCCTCCATGTGAATAGAACATCTCTCTTTACAGGCCTTTCCTCCCTCTCCTCCTTGGTTAGTTCTATTGCTGGCTTGTAACTAGCCTCTTCTATAATCCTATCAAGTACCTGCATTAATGTGTTTAGCTCCTCAAGCTCTTGCTTCAACTTACTTATTTTCTCCTCTATCTTACTCCTCAACTCAACTATCTTATCTAGATTTATCTCCTCATTGCTCATTAGACATCAATAATATTATAAATAATGTATTGTATTATAATGCTGTGCTTCTAGGCTGTAGTTCAAGTGAGTCTATGAATCTTTTTATGGCTTCTCTGAGCCTACCTGTATGGTCATTGATCTCATAGTATATCTGTACTAGTGGCTTATTGAGTTCCATGATATTTGTTAGCCTTGTTGGTGTAGCTGATACTATGAGGTCGGCATCTATGCCGTTTAGTATGGTCTGGAGTTCCTGTATCTGGCGTTTACTATATCCTATTGCCGGGACTAATTCCTTTAGGTGTGGGTATTTTGATGTGGTTTCTTTGACGGTCCCTATGAAGTAGGGTCTCGGGTCCACGATCTCTGCCCCCGCTTTTTTGGCATATAGATATGCTGCGCCGAACCCCATCTCGCCGTGGGTCACTGTAGGCCCATCTTCCACGACTATTACACGTTTACCCCTGATCTCAATATCTATGTCTGGTTTGAATATTATTTCTACTGGGACTATATCTGCATTGCTATTTATCTCCCTAACCTTCCTCTCCGCTGCCTTTATATCTTCTTTTGATGCGGTGTTGACCTTTGTTAAGACTATTAGGTTGGCGGCCCTGACATTTGTCTCTCCTGGATGGTATGTATCTATATGTCTCCATCTATATGGATCTACTACACATATGTATAGGTCTGGCTTTATGAATGGATAGTCGTTGTTCCCCCCGTCCCATATTATAATATCGTTCTCCGACTCAGCTAGCTGGAGTACCTCTTGATAATCTACACCGCTATATACTTTGAATCCATTAAGTAGGTGGGGCTCGTAGTCTTCCCTCTCCTCTATCGTGACTTCATATTTATCTAAGTCCTCTATTTTTGTGAATCTCTGGGCTTTCTGCTTCACTAAGTCACCGTAGGGCATGGGGTGCCTAATTATACCGACGCTGAATCCCAGCTTCTTTAATGTCTTGGATATATATCTGGTTGTTGGGCTCTTGCCAGCCCCGGTCCTCATCGCGGTGACGGCTATCACTGGTTTTACTGATTTTAACATGGTATCTTTTGGTCCTAGTATGTGGAATGAGGCTCCTCTACTGAGGGCTATCGAGGCTCTATTCATTACATATGTGTGGGATACATCGCTGTATGAGAAGTATACATCGGTTACATCGTATTTTTCTATTAATTCGGGGAGCATCTCCTCTGGGTATATGGGTATTCCATCTGGATAGTTGGGGCCAGCTAGCTCCGGGGGATACCTCCTATTCTCTATGAAGGGTATCTGCGTGGCTGTGAAGGCAACTACCCTGATATTTGGGTTATTTCTGAAGTATACGTTGAAGTTATGGAAGTCACGGCCAGCAGCCCCCATTATAATGGCCCTCCTCATAGCGGCATCACCTGTTACATTTATACATAATTCCAAAGAATTATGTTATAGATGTAACTTAAAAAACATAGTATAATTATTGATGCC
>WAMZ01000011.1 GCA_015522055.1 Candidatus Geothermarchaeota archaeon | reverse complement strand
GTATGTGGCTAGACGAGAATATATATATTCTCGATACTAAATGGGGTGGATATAGGGAGGCAATAGCGTCCTACGTAGTAAGGTCAAATGACGAATATGCATTAATAGACACGGGCTATGGAGCAACCACAGATGAAATTATAAAGCAATTGGATCAGCTTGGGGTAGGCGAGAGCCAACTTAAATATATAATATTGACCCATACCCACCTCGACCATATGGGTGGAGCAGGCCTCCTATTAGATAAGTATAGCGAGGCCAAGGTAGTCACCACCGAGGCCGGGATACTTAACTTAATTAGGCCTCTCAGGATGTATTATGGAGCCAGGATGGTATTTGGTGAAGACTTCAACATAGACTTCGGTAAGGTTAAGGATGTGCCTAAAGAAAGCATGTATATTGTTGAGGATGGAGACGAGCTGAAGCTGGGCGACCTAACCCTAAGAATAGTGGAGACCCCGGGACACACTAGAGACCATATATCTATATACATACCCGAAAATAAGACCCTTATAACCGGAGACGCGGTCTGCAATAAATATCCGGGATTCGATGTATTAATACCCCCAGCCAGCCCACCACTATACCCCGTCAGTGTCGTCACAGAATCTATAAACAAGATTAGACGCCTAAAGTTAGATAGACTCCTGATACCCCATTTCGGTGAGGTAAACCAGCCAGAGGAATTCCTCGAAGAAAATATAAGGGTAGTCGGTGAATGGAAGGAGTATATCATAGATAATCTAATGAAGGGTCACGACTACCACCAACTAGTAGATATGATAAAGGATAAGTTGATTAAGGAGGCTAAATCGACACCAGACACAATGCCGAAATATGTAAAGGAAGTAGTTTTACCAACATTGATTAGAATATCCGTCCTTGGATATATGGCCACATATATCAACCGATTCCCACCAGAAACCTAGCACCCCAATAGAAATACGAGGATAAATTAATCCATCCAATTTTTAGCTAGGATAACTAGCTTCTTAAGCCAAGCTATTAATAATCACTTCCTACATGAGGACAATATTTAAAATTATAATAGAATCTTGAAACAATGGAGCATTAAGTTTGTATATCGTATTAATTATGTTTGCTGAATGTATATATGATTGGTTAAACACTCTACTACATATTTAAATTTTTAAGATGGTCCGGTGGGGGATGGTCATAGACCTCAGGAAATGCTCTGGATGCATGACTTGTGTAGCTGCATGTAAACAGGGTAATGCTGTCCCTCCTGGAATATATTTCACAAAAGTATTTGATTATGAGGTTGGTGAATACCCAAATGTAAGTAGGAGATACCTCCCATTCCTATGTTTCCATTGTGAGAAACCAGCTTGCGAAGAGGTTTGCCCAACCGGGGCGACCTACAAGAGGGAAGACGGGATTGTTATGATAGATTATGACAAGTGTATCGGATGCAGATACTGTATGATGGCGTGCCCATACGACGCAAGATCCTTCTACGACCGTGAAAGAATGTATTATTACGATGGCGGAATGATGGAGTATGAGAAGGTCGGATATAAGAAATATCAGGTTGGTACAGTCGTTAAATGTACATTCTGTGCAGAGAGGATAGATGAGGGGCTCAAAAGGGGCTTGAAACCGGGTGTAGACCCAGATGCGACGCCCCTATGTGTAATATCATGTATATGTGAAGCCAGGGTATTCGGTGACCTAGATGATCCGGAGAGCGAAGTGAATAAATTGATTAGGGAGAGGAAGGGTTATACAATACACCCAGAACTTGGGACAGGGCCCTCGGTTTATTATCTACCTCCATAGGATGGTCACAATGGCTGTGGGATATAAATTCCAAACCCAATGGGGTAGGAATCGGGGGATCCTCCTGCTCCTAGCAATGTATACAGGGGCGATGGGTGGTGGGGCATACCTACTATCTATTTATACCGGGTATATTTTAGGAGCGGTTATAGGGTATCTCATACTAGTGATAGGCAAACCCGTTTTCCACATTCTATTCCTAGGTAGACCCGAGAGGTTTATAAAAGCCTTCAAGAGGCCCAACTCCTCATGGATAAGCAGGGGAATATGGGGTTTGACATTCTACATCCCAATAGGCGGAATATATGTAGCCCCATACCTAGGTATAATGCAATGGCTTGAGGGGACATTTATATGGAGTTTAGCCCTATGGCTATCCATCCCACTAGCAATATTCCTAATATTGTATGATGGATTCCTACTCGTCGCATCGAAGGGCGTCGCTATATGGAATAACAGCCTACTAGCCATATTATTCCCAGTCGCAGCCTTGATAAGTGGACTAGGTGTACTTATTTTCTATACAGCATACTTCATACGTATAGAGCAGTTCCTCAAACTATTTGAGGAGCACGAATTAACAATACTCTTGGTCGGCGCCTTCACGATAGCGACATACTTATATACAGTAAATTATAGTGACACAACATCTAGATACTCGGTATTCCAATTGATAAAGGGAAGATACTCACCTATATTCTGGTTCTCCATAGCGACGGCAATAGCCATACCCATATTAGCAAACATACTAAATAGATATTACATCCATATACCCATCCAAGTTATAGGCCTAGTCGCACTCCTAGAGCTCGTGGGAGACCTACTACTAAAATATGCTATATTAAATGTCGGAGCCTATAGGCCACTAGTCCCCCTATGGAGTAAAGAAAGTATATACGATGAAAGCTACAAGGTTCGTTAGGACGACTCCTTATACACCCTAACCTTAACTAGATCGGCACCACTACCTATCATGTCCACCAGCCTAAGGTCCAGTCCAGCAACCATATTCAAGTTAGGTATCTCCAGATCCTTAGCGAATGGCGTCTTCCACTGACCAAACTGACCGATAACGACCACCGTATCCGGACGCACACCCTCCCTAACGATGGCGCGACCACGCATCCTACCGAAGGGCGACTCAACCACAACCATATCACCATCCTTAATACCCAGCCTCTCAGCGGTTCTCCTATTTATCGAGATGCCCTTAAAGCCCAAGACATTCCTAGCGACCTCATACATCAGTGGTATACCAACATTACTGCTCCAAGAATGCTGGAAACTCCTGGAGGTAACCAGCCACATATTATACTTATCATCCCCATAGACCTCATCCCATATCCTTGTAAAGTCATAGCACTTTGGTAGCGCCTCATACTCCTCAAGCTGCCTATCCCACCAATGGATACCCCTCTCATGGAGACGCCTCTTAAGCTCCTCACCAACACGCCTAAGCCTCTCCTGATAAGGAAGTTCATATCTAAGTCGATACATCTTCATAATCGGGTGGAGGTAATGCCTAATATATGGATACTTAACGACGTAGAAACCATGTTCACGGAACCAGTCCAAGCCATGCTCTTCCTTTCCGCCTGAAAGCATCCTGGTCGCGGCTCTACATAGACGGTCCCAAATCTCATATGAAGAATACTTCCTATTAGGCTGTAACCTATAGTCATAATTCGGACCCTTAAGCTTTATCCCAAGTATAACACCATTATTGATAGCCTGGTTATACTCCTTAAGAATGCCGAGGCGGTCGGCCAACTCAGTCGCTATATCAGTCATATCCATAACATTATAGGGAGGATCAACGACTGGCTGCCTAATCGCGAAGCCATAGTACTCCCAGAACTGCTCCACATAATTCTGGCTACCAACCCTCCATATCTGGTAACTCTCCAGGTCGGTTGCCTCCGGCATAATCAAGTCGGAGTACCAGCTAGTCTCATTATGGGTATAGACGAATGTAGCTACGAATGGGAAATCCTTCATCGCATCCTCAATATATCTGGAGTTCCACATCGATATAGCTGGGTTAGCCCTATAGACGAGCCAGACATCCGGGTAAGTAGCCCTCTGACAACCCTCCGGCGGCTGATGCAGCAACATCCAAGTCAATGGAGTAGGGCCTAGGAATGGGGACCAACCCGTATTACCCACCAGAGGCACCAGATCAGTATAGTAGCCACGTGACCTTGGAGGAGCAGGCCATCTATCCTTCCTAGTCGGGTTGAGATTCTGATACATGAAGCCATCTGGCCCTGGCCATACACTCCCCCACCTATCATGATGGGGCTTATTGAGCCTAACACACGTCCCAATAATACCTCCAGGAACCTCCAATGCACCAACAAGCATAGCCAATACAGTCCTCGCCCAACATGCCTGATAACTACCCCAGCCATTGTTGACCGTCTTACCCAATATAATTGCTACAGGCCTATAAGGCATCTCATAGCCATCTATCTTAATGGTTGCACCAACATTGGCATGCTCCACAAACTCCCGGGCTATCCTCCTAATCAAATCTGGTGATACATCACATATCTTCGCCGCCCACTCCGGGGTATATTCCTTAATATGCTCTATAAGAAGCTGGAAGCTTGGCTTGACGAGAACCGAGTCATATTCATAAACCTCATCATCAGGCCCCAACTCAATTCCAGAGGCCTCATACTCACCCTCAATAGCTGGATCCCTTAGACTCGGGTCATCGAAAGTCTTAACCTTACCATCGGCCAAGTCATACACGAGAGGCTTCCTACTCTCCCTATCCCTCAGGAAATATCCCTTGGGACCAACTAAATATGGGCTGTTCGTCATATTCTTGATAAAATCGATATCTAAGAGCCTTCTCCAATCCATCTCATGCAATATAACATGAATCATAGCATAGAGGAATGCCGCGTCACTCTTCGGCCTAATGGGGATCCATTCATCGGAATTGGCCGCCGTAACCGATAGATGCGGCTCAAACTGGATCCGCTTATACCCCCTAGCCCTAGCCATCGCATGCCTATAGACACCAGCCACGCCACCAGCTGCATCAGTATTATGCCCAAAACTGAGTACATATTTAGTCCTAGGAGTATCGGGCACGACCAGGAAAGCCCTATGCCACAGCTCCCCAAAGAGATGCTCTGTATGGTAACACTTAGTCCCCTCACCACTACCTATAGTGAAATCTATTGGACCACCCCAGGCGGCCAAGAAGGCTGGGAATGTCCCCATATAGGATGCAGCCGTCCCCGCGGAACCCAATGTAACAGCAAACCTCGGGAAACCAAGCTCATCAACGAAGCCCTTCTCCCTAATCTCCATAAGCTTCTCAGCAAGCAATCCCAACGCCTCATCCCAAGATATCTCCTGCCACTTAGGATCGACATCCCTCCCCTTCTTAGGGTTCCCCCTAATCATAGGGCTCTTGACCCGATGAGGGTTATATAACTTATGGATTAGGCCATACGCCTTTACACAAACCCTACCCTTAACTGGATGTATATCGGCGGCATCGACATTAGGCTCAACACGCATAGCGACTCCATCTTTAACCACAACATATAGTAGGTCGGGGCCAGCTACACATTGATT
>WAMZ01000010.1 GCA_015522055.1 Candidatus Geothermarchaeota archaeon | reverse complement strand
GGCGTGACCTTATCAAAGGCTTAAAGATATAGTGCCTTAAATTGTTGGTGATGTAGGGTAATGCCTACTTTTCTCCAGCACCCTCCTCCTTTCCTCGTGTATGATATTTAACTCATCTTCTGTTACATCTCTCACCTTCTTCGCAGGGGCCCCTAGAATTAGGGAGAAGGGTTCATATTTCTTTCCGGGAGGAACTACTGAGCCCGCTGCCACTATCGAGTTCTCACCTATCTCCGCCCCATCTAATATGATTGCCCCTATCCCGATTAGTACATTTCTCCCGATTCTGGCTCCATGTATTATGGCTCCATGACTAACTAGGGATTCACTGCCTATATATATCGGGTGGTTTTTAGGGGCCTCTATGACGCAGTTTTCGAGTATAGCCACGTTTCTACCGATTTTAACGGGTGCATCGTCACCCCTAACTATTGTTCCGAATAGTATGGCTACGCCCTCATCTATCTCTACATCCCCCATTATCCTAGCTAGTGGGTCTATGTATACACCGGGTGAAATTTTAGGCTTCTTACCGAATAATTCAAATATGTTTTTCATGTTCCTACTCAGAATACTACCCGATTCAGTCGTATATCCCTGCTTACCTGGTCGATCCTCAGCCAGTCGTCGAACTCCAGTCTCCATCCTACGCATCCAACGTTATCTGTTACTTGCTGTGGGTTCTTCGCTCCGGGTATCGGTAATGTATTGGGGTAAGCCGTCACTATCCAGTTTAAAGCGACTTGGGCCGGTGTCTTCCCATATTTTCTACCTACTTCCTCAAGCACCTTGACCAGTTCATATACCTTCTTGAAGTTTTCTGGGTGGAATACGGGTTCCCTACTCCTCACGTCCTTAAATTCTGGGAGGTTATCCGGTGTATATTTCCCAGTTAAGGCACCTTTTGCCAATGGGCTCCAAGGAATCACTACCATGTCCTCTCTCAATGCGTAGGGTATAATCTCTTTCTCTGCATCCCTCTCCACCAAGTTATATCTTACTTGTATCGAGACAATATCGGTTGTTGATAGGCACGACCTCGCCGACTCGATCAACTCTACTGGGAAGTCGCTCAGCCCTATATATCTGACTAGACCCATGTTAACCAGCTGCTCAAGCGCCTCCATATACTCACATGTCGGGAAATTATGCCATAGTGGTGGCCAATGAACCTGCATTAAGTCTATTACATCGGTCTGGAGACGCCTTAGACTAAGCTGTGTCGCCCTCAAAACATCGTCTCTTGATAGATATTGCCCAGGGATTTTTGTGGCTATGAAGACGTCGTCCCTAATACCTAACTCTTTGACGGCCCTGCCCAGATATTCCTCGCTCAATCCATCTCCATATACGATGGCTGTATCGAAGAAGTTTATGCCCTTTTGATATGCTGTCTCTATAATCTCCTTGGCATCTTCATAGTTAGTTACTCCCCATGTCTCACTTATCTGCCATAGTCCCAGTCCAACTCTACTAACTCTCTCACCAGTCCATCCAAGGTCTATAACCTCAATCTCTTCAGGCATTATAAGCACCACATCTTTAAAAGATATTCTTTAAGATAATTTGAGGCATACATTTATTTAAATAAGATGGGCGGTGGTTGTATGGAGAAGCCGTTAATCCTGCATATGGACCCCGGGGTAGATGATGCACTCGCCCTAGTTCTCGCACTCAATAGTCCAGAGTTTAATATATTGGGTGTCATAGCATCCTATGGAAACGTGCCTCGAGAGACTTCTCTAAGAAACATTTTTAGGATCCTTAATTATTTAGGGGTGGATGATGTTAAGGTATATAAGGGTTCATATAGGCCTATTATGGGCCATGTAGACTATGCCTTCGATATCCATGGTGAAGATGGGCTTGGCAACATATCTCTCCCATACAAAGGTGGAGTAGCCTCTGGAATGGCTATAGATTTTCTTTTAGAATCTTCGAGGGAGTATGGAGATCTAACAATCGTCTCCACAGCACCATTAACCGATATAGCTCTAGCTATATTAGCTGATAGTGAGTTCGTCGATCGTGTCTCGAGACTCATATCGATGGGAGGTGCATTTGGCTTGACTCCATATGGATATGGCAACATGGGTGCAGCTTCAGAGTTTAATGTTTATAGCGATCCCCATGCTGCATCCATCGTGTATAGTAGTGGTTTAGATGTCTATTCTGTGGGGTTGGATGTAACTCGTGACCCAAGTGCAGTATATACTGAGGAGGAGGTTAGGAAGATTGGTAGGGGTGGTGGGGCGATTGGGAAGCTGTTTCCAAATATGGTTTCATCTATATTGAGGATTGAGGGCGCCGTCGCCATACATGATGCAGTGCCAGTTGCATATTTAGTGGATGAGAATATACTTAGATTCAAAGATGTATATGTATCGGTTGAATTATGTGGCTCTGAGTCATATGGCGCTACGATAGTTGATAGGAGGGAGTGGTTACCGGGGGATCTTAGGCAGGGGAGTAGGGTGTGGGTGGCTGACTGGATAGATGGTGGGCGGTTTAAGGAGATTATGTGGGAGAGGGTTCTTGGCCCAAGTGTTGGGCGTAGATAGCCATATTTGGCGTTGGCTTCTTAAGGTATTCTATTGGTAGGCTCCTCAAGCTCATTTTAAGCCTAGTTATATAGTAGTCTCTACTATATCCCATCCCTTCCCTCCATTTTTCTATAGGTACAGCTTCTCCACTACTTGTCACCACGAATCTAATTGTCTCCCCCGCCTTAATACCATATCTCTTGGCGGCATCTATAAATAGGCTCTTTCCCCTATATTCATATGGTTTCTTTAGCATCCTCTTAGTTATGACCATATCCCTTATATCCATATCTCCATTCATTATTCTCGCCTTATACCCCCTATATACATTCATTACTATCTCCATATATCTGGTGAACTCATCCTCGTTGGAGGCCTTAGCCAGTATATTTAATGCCTTCTCTTGGAACTCCTTTATGAATGGTGGTGTATCCCTCCTAACCATCTCTATACCCTTAACCTTCAACCCACCTTCATATGATACTCCATAATACCTATTGGATTGGGCTATAGGCGGCCTACTATTGTTTCTAGGGAGGTATAGCCATTTATAGTGTATATCTAACTCCATCCTTATCCCTATCTCCCTACTAACCTCTCTACAGAAATCTATATAATCGTCTCTATCGGCCCCATCGCCGACTACTACTATACTATCTACTATGGCATGCACCACCCTAAGTCCACGGCGTTTAGCGATCTCAACGGTTTTTTCCAATATGTCTCTGGCATATGCAGTTACCGATTCATATGCCTCTATCTTCCCGAACCTAGCATTTCTATACCCTAGGTATCCGAAGCATGCTACTAGTATCCATTTTATCGCGTTTTGCCTAGCATCTATAACTGGGTCGCCAGTCTTTCTAGCCAAGTCCTTTAGCCTCGTCCTTCTATCTATAAGTTTCTCTAAGGCTAGTGGAACTATCCCCCTGGTGTCGACACATATTTTGTGGAGCCCTATGGGCGTATCTATATATCTGCTGCAACCCGGTCTATTGACAGTCTCATTACTGATATTATATTTAACTATTATGTTTGGGTATAGGCTTGTGAAGTCGCATTGGGCTGCGTTCCAGTATAGCCCTGGCTTGGGGATATAGTATAGCCCGCCCCTATCAACCGTGTATAGCTTAGACAGCTTTTTAGGCCTCTCTATATCCACCCTATACTCGGGGACCGCCATCCCCCTATTAACCGCCTCTATAGCCTCTATCGTCGTCAATATCTTACCTATGCTATATCTGGAGACTCTACCGATGTCTGTGTAGGATATCCTACTAAGCTCTATTAGTCCGTAGTATTCGTGGGGCTCTATGACGGTGGAGCTATAGTCTATGTAGGCCCTCCCCCTACCATATAATAGTCTCCTGATATAATTGTGTCTAACTAGCCATTTATGGATGAGTGGGCTGGTATACTCGACCACATCCGGATCTAACTCCCTTATATAATCATACAGTATATCGAGGGATCTTGTCTCGACCCCACCATCCTCAGAGACGGCTATATATCTCTCCGGCCTCTCCCTCCATGGGTTATAAACTTCTCCATACCAGCTATATAGTCTTATTAGAATTCTTTTGAATGGTGGCGGTCTATAGTCGAGGTCCTCAGTATCCTCTAGGCACCTGGCCTCGATGTCGGCTCCATCTCTATAAATGTGTATTAAGGCTGATGGGGGAGCCTCGATCTCCAATAGAAATCTCTGAGGTACCATCGGCACTGTATTATATAGATTTATTTCTGGTAGGTGTCTAGACCTAATGAACCCTAGGAATCTATAGTAGCTGTTTATCCCATCGAATCTAGCTACATATACTTCTTTAGGTTTATCATACCATGGTGGGAGTCTCCACTCCTCAGTATAGACATCTAATATAGTGTCTTGGAAGCCTCTGAGTATCCTTCTTACCGCCTCCCTGTCCCCAGATATATATGCCTGTGGAGTATAATATACACCTATCTCTCTATACCGCCTACTTATATCTACTATCCCTATTTTAATCGTGTCGCTGCGCCTATCCAATTTTAATCTGAGGATCCATCCCTTGATATCCATCGCTCCAGCCTCTCCACCCTCTTATAGAGATCAATTAATGAAGTTAGTAGGACTAGAAACCTCGTGTCTGTGATAGAGTCTATGTAGAGCGGTCCCTGTGCCTCTCTGGCTAGGCTGACGATCCTATTTATTATCCTATCCTCATCCCTGCCACCTATCTTCCTCCCAATCTCCTTAATCTCCCTTATAACCTCCTCTAATAACATTGTATAGCTTGGTATGCTCCTCCCCAAGGATAGCCACCCCTATGTGAAAATAAAACCATGCATGGTCTGTCCCATATTAATGCAGAGAGACTCCTATATATCCCCTTACCCGGGTCTAGGCTTCAGTTATGTATATCTTATATACATAGTATTTATCTTCTGAGTCTGACCCCTATGTGAAACTATTTTGCAGCTTTCCTAACCATCATAAGGAATGCGGGCACAGCAAGTATCACGAGAATACCAGATAATTCATATAGTTGTGTCGGTATCCATACCTCGAGTGTCCTAACTATATTGGCTATGACCCTTAATATTAGTGAGCCGTTGAGTAAGATATATGCATATAGCTTGAGCCCCTCTTCATCAAGGCTTTTACCTTGGATGGTTGATAGTACGGCTGGGCCATGGCCTAGTAGCATGTTACCTATAAATCCTAATGCGATTAGATGTATCGCCGTGTCTAGGATAGGTAGTCTATTCAATATGGTTGTGAATAATATATATACGGCCAGCCCCAGTATCGCTGATGCATATGCGGTCGTTAAATGTATGGCTTGATACTTCATCAGCCACCTACCCATACCCAAAAGCCTCTTAATGTTTATATGTTCATATCGATACATGTTGGCCACGAGTATCAATAGAAGGATTGCTGGGGCCACGGTTGCTTGGCTATAAGCTATTAAATTGATTATTATGAGTACGACGACCGATAATGCTCCTAGAATCGGGTTCATATTTAGCAGTTCTTTCCTTGTGTGGGGTATGAACTTTGATAACTCTATTCTCTCAGCCATTATGAATAGTAGTGGGTAGCTCAGTATGAGTAGGCTATATGCTGTATAATTTCTAGAGCCAGCGGCGATGAAATAGATATATGCCAGATATGCGATGACTGCTATTAAGAACATGTTATAGCTATTCCTGTTTATTCTTTCCCTTATAAGATCTAGGTATCTTATGAAGAATATGCCGCCGATGAAGAGTATGCCGATGGCTACCCATGTGGCTCCAGCCACTCTCATTATCATGAGTAGGAGGTAAAGTATGTATCCTGCCACCGTTAATAGTAGGGCGTTTTTAACGACATATTTGGCTTCCCCGGTGGGCATTAGCTCCATTCCGGATAGTCTCTCATACATTATTAATATGGTAATAAATCCTATGATCATGAGGCTCGAGTGGAGCCCTAGATATTGCTTGAAGACGGGTGGAATCGGTCTCGGTGTAAATATTGTTAATAGTCTTAGGAATCCAAGTATCAATCCCGCCAACATTAGTATTATGGCTAGTAGCATCGGTGGCCTTGGCCTCATTTCAATCGGATAAATATGATTAAAAATTTAGTATTTGAATCATGAAATATATTAATTGCTGGATGGGGTGTATTGGGATGCCAATATATACTAGGCTGGGCGATGGGGGCGAGACCAGTGTTATAGGTGGGGTCCGCCTCCCTAAGGACCATCCGCTGATAGAGGCTCTTGGGGCACTGGATGAATTGAATTCCCTCCTTGGATATATAAGATCTCTGACTGAGGAAGACTATATAATAAATCTGTTGAAGGAGATTCAGGTGGATCTGTATAGGTTGTCTGCTGAGCTCGCATGTATTCATAGCCCAATTGTTGGTAAGAAGTGTGAGGATATAAATGCTGATGATGTGGCTCGTCTTGAGCTATATATAGATGAAATTGAGGCTAGCATACCTCCCCTGGATAAGTTTCTCGTCGTGGGTGGAAGTGAGTTGGCTTCCCTTATGCATTATGCTAGGGCTGTTTGTAGGAGGGCTGAGCGCAGAGTTGTTTCATTCTTTAAGGGAGAGGGTGTTGAGGGGCATGAGAATGTAATACCATATTTAAATAGATTGAGTGATTTACTATTTGTTTTAGCTAGGAAGATCGGCTTGGAGGAGGGTTTCGAGGAGGAGTATTGGACGCCCTAGTATCTGGGGGTGGTAGATTATTGAATATGACGTTAAGATCGGCCTTGAAGTCCACGTCCCAGTCAATACGGTAGAGACGAAGCTATTCTGCCCATGTAGGAATGCTTATCGCTATAGGCCTAAGAAGCCCAATGAGTTTGTATGCCCAATATGTCTAGGTCTCCCAGGCTCACTCCCCCGTCCCAATAAGGAAGTAATTGTTAAGGCGATTAGGGCGGCGAAGGCATTAAACTGTGAGGTTGCTGATACACTCCAGTTTTATAGGAAACACTACTTTTATCCTGATCTACCCAAAGGTTATCAGATAACTCAATATGAGGGTGGGGGCTACTATCCACTTGGCTGGAATGGATATCTAGAGTTGAGGAATGGTAGGAGGATTAGGATAAGGAGGGTCCATATAGAGGAGGATCCGGCTAGGCTCATCCATCCATCTGGTTTGGGTGAGTCTAGGAGGGTTCTCGTGGACTACAATAGATCTGGCTGTCCCCTCATCGAGATTGTTACAGAGCCGGATATTAATTCGCCTGAGGAGGCCCGTGATTTCCTAGATGCCCTCAGGAAACTCCTTATGGATGTTGGGATACTGGACCCCAATATAGAGATTAGTTTGAAGACGGATGCCAATATATCTGTGGCTGGGGGTAGTAGGGTGGAGATTAAGAACGTCGGCTCATCGAGGGATGTGGAGAAAGCTTTATCATTTGAGATTGTGAGGATGAAGAGGTACTTGGATGAGGGTATAGCCTTATCCAGGGAGACTAGGCATTGGGATGAGCGTAGGAAGGTTACGGTTAGTATTAGGGAGAAGGAGTTTGAGGAGGAATATAGATATTTTCCAGACCCGAATATACCTGCTATCGATCTTAGACCCTTAATCGATGAGGCGGTATCGGGGATGCCTAGGATATCAACTGATGTCGCCAGGGAATTGATTCAGATATATGCGGTCCGGGAGGATCAGGCTGATATAATTGCTAGGGATAGGGACCTCCTCGACTTATTTAGGATGACTGCATTCGAGCCTGGTGATGTTATAGCTAATCAATTATTGAGTAAGATATTGGTGAATGAGGCTAGATATCTGCTTAAGAGGGGGCTAGCTGGTAAGGAGGAACTAGCCTCTCTACTCAAGGGTCTTGTTCAGATGGTTAAGGAAGGTATATTGACGGAGGGTGAGGCCAGGAAGAGGCTTGTGAAACGTTATGTGGAGGTTGAGGAGTTAAAGCCGGCTGATGGGGAGACTATCGACAGATATATTGCTGAGGTGGTTAAAGATAGGAATTTAAGGCTTGACAGTCCTAGGGTCAAGGACTATATAACTGGGATTGTGGTTAAGAGACTATCTGAAGATGGATATAGGGCTGACCCCGCATTTGTAGCGAAGCGTGTGGAGGACATTGTAAAGCCAGCTATACAGAAGACTAAGGTGGAGAGTGTAGGGACAACCTATATGAAGCCGACGGTATATAGGGAGAGGCTTGCAAAGGAGGCTCATTCGGTATTGGATGCATTTAGAATGGGTAAGGGGGAGGTTGTACTGGCTGGTTGGCTTGAGAGTAAGATGCATGTTGGTGGCAAGATATTTATCATTTTAAGGGATTGGACGGGTAGGATACAGTGTGTATCGGAGAAGGGTGATGAGTTCTTCGAGGTGCTGAAGAGGCTTCATAAGGAGGCTTTTATAATCGTGGGTGGTAGATTAAGGAGGGATAGGAGGGCTCCTGGGGGTGTTGAGCTTAGGTTGGGTTGGCTTAGACATATAGGTGGGTATGAGCCCCCGCCCCTCACTCTACTGGATCTGGCGAGGTCTGGTATAGATGTACGTATGAAGTATAGATATTTGGATATACGTAGTATGAGGACTAGGAGTGTACTGAGTTTCAGGGCGAAGTTGCTGAGGGCCCTTAGAGAGTTTTTCTATGAGAATGGATTCGTTGAGATAAATACGCCTAAGATAATTACGACAGCGACTGAGGGTGGGGCGGAGCTATTCCCAATTCTATTCTATGGTAGGGAGGCATTCCTGGCTCAGAGTCCACAGTTGTATAAGCAGATGGCTCTGAATATGTTTAGGAAGGTTTTTGAGATAGATAGTTACTATAGGGCCCAGAAGTATGATACACCTAGGCACTTGGCGGAGTTCTGGTCGATAGATGTGGAGGTCTCGCTATATAGGCTGGATGATCTCCTAGAGCTTATTGAGGATATGATGATATACTGTGTCGATTATCTTAGGGATGAGGCTAGGGATGAGCTTGATGTTCTTGGTAGGGGGCTCCCCAAGTTATCTAAGCCATTTCCTAGGATAACTTATCTGGAGGCTCTGGAGATTCTGAGGGGTAGGGGTGTCGATATAGATTTTGGTGATGACCTGGGCGCCGAGGAACTGAGGGTCCTGGATGTATATGGTGATAAGCCGTATTTCATAACCCACTGGCCCGTGGATATAAGGGCATTTTATTATAGGATATCGGATGATGACGAGAGGTTGACCAATAGCTTCGACTTCATGTGGCCGATGGAGAAGGGTTATCCCTTGGAACTTGCGAGTGGAGGTGAGAGAATCAATGACCCGGATATGCTTATTAGGAATCTGAGGAGGAAGGGTCTCTTCCCGGAGGCCTATGAATGGTATATAAATATGTTTAGGTATGGGATGCCTCCACACGCTGGCTTTGGGATCGGCTTAGATAGGTTGGTGATGGCGCTGCTACAGCTGGATTCGGTCCTCGAGACCGTCTTCTCACCGAGGACTCCGAAGTATAGTGAGCCCTAGGGGGTGGTTGTATGGCTGCTAGGGGGCCTTTGGCGAGTATGGATGTGGATAAGAGAATCTCTATGGCACGCTATGAATATAGCCGTTGTAGGGAGGCGCATGAAAAGTTTAACGCATTTATAACTATTAGGGATATGGAGGAGGTTTTGGATGAGGTATCGTCTAGTGAGGGGCCCCTAAGTGGATTTCTTTTCCCGGTTAAGGATAATATAGCGGTGGCTGGGCTCCCGAATACCTGTGCCAGTGCTATCCTAGATGGCTATGTACCCCCTTATGATGCCCATGTAGTCGAGGTTATTAAGAAGCTTGGGGGTGTAGTTGTGGGTAAGACGAATATGGATGAGTTCGCGATGGGTAGCTCTGGTGAGACGAGCCATTACGGCCCTACCCTTAATCCCTGGGATAGGGAGAGGGTTCCCGGTGGGAGTAGTAGTGGTAGTGCGGTGGTTGTTGCATGGGGCTCTCATGTAGCCTTGGGGAGCGATACAGGTGGTAGTGTGAGGCTACCCGCAGCATATACACATGTTTTGGGGCTTAAGCCTACATATGGGACGTTAAGTAGGTATGGCCTCGTTTCATACGCCGATAGCCTAGAGCAGATTGGTCTATTTACGAGATACTCGCTTGACATGGCATACATCCTATATTACCTTATGGAATATGATGCTAGGGATATGACTATGTATTATGGGTCGAGGAGGGATGAGGTTAGGAACCAGCTTCAGAGAATAATCGATGGTGAGGGGCTGGAGCTAGATGATGTAAGTATAGCATATTCGAGCCAACTAATTGGCCTCTGCGATACCCCAGTTAGCAATATGGTGTACAAGGTTCTAGATAGGTTGGAGTCGCTTGGCTTTAAGACCGTGGATATCGATATGGGCTTCGTATATCCATGCCTATCCATATATTATATAATCGCTATGGTCGAGGCCAGTAGTAATTTAGCTAGATATAGTGGGGAGAATTATGGTATGAGGATTGATGCAGGGAGTTACTGGGATGCAGTAACATATACTAGGAGCCGGGGGTTCGGTGATGAGGTTAAGAGGAGGATTATAATGGGTACATATGCTTCAAGCAAGGGTTATGAAGGTAGATATTATATTCGGGCGCTAAAGGGGAGGAGATGGGTTAAGGAGAACTTGAATAGGATCCTAAGGGAGCATAGATTTATTCTTCTGCCTGCCTCACCACGTTTACCTCCTAGGTTGGGGGAGGCTGTCGGGCCTAAAGGATATGTACTGGATATATTTACTGTGATACCTAATCTTGCGGGGAATCCGGCCATTACTATCCCCGCTGGTCTCGTAGATGGTCTGCCCACAGGTGTTCAGTTGATTGGTAGGTTTTATTCTGATGCTGAATTGATTTGGATGTCTAGTATTTTAGAGGGTGCTATATATGACCCGGGGCTCCTGCCGGGGTGATGGATTATGGTGGAGGTTGAGGATGTTATTAAGATGATGTCTATCGCGATGATTGGGGATGAGCCATCGAAATATTTGGATGATCTTAAGGCTATATTAAGGCTCTTCGATGAACTGGATAAATATAAAGATGTTTTCGAGAATTATAAACCACTCTATCATCCACTGGAGTCTAGAGGCCTCCCAAGGCCAGATAAGCCTATCGATAGTTACGTTGATCTGAGGGAGGTTTGCGGATCTTCGCTATATGAGGGGTATGTATCACTTCCACCTATTAAGGGTGTAAGGAGGCTGGGTAGGGAGCGTGGCTAGTCGTGTTTTAGGTATCCAGACAATTTATTCTCAACTATCACGTTTAATATAAGTTTTGTATGGGTCCTCTCTATATATCTATATTCATTTATCTCCTTGATGAAGTCGTCCAGCTCCTCCCTAGTCTTGAATAACGCGATTATGGTTATGTCGTAGTCGCCGGTTATATCGTAGACCGCGAATACGTTGTCAAACGAGACTAGGTACTTCTCGACCTCCCTTATCTTGCCCTTAGATGCCCTTATATCGATTAGAACTGGGAATATATAGCCGAGCTTCTCTAAATCGATGGAAACTGTATAGCCCTTTATTACACCCAGCTCCTCCAATCTCTTAATCCTGGCTTGTACAGTTCCCGCCGAGAGTTTTAGTCTACGGGCTATCTCCCTAGCCGACACCCTAGAGTTCTCCACGAGTATCGATAATATCTGTAGGTCTCTCCTATCAACAGGCGAATCCAATCTAACCATATATATCACCAAATGTTCAGTTAGGGCTCATGATACGTCTCTCAAGCTAAACATTTGTCAAGAAAATCTATATAAGTATTATCTACTTAACTAACTTTTTTGTTAATTTATGCCCACTTGGTGAGTATCGGCATGGATGTCTTGGGCGAGTTGTCCAGGAACTCTATTAATTGGGTTGAGATACATTTCACGGATCTATATGGTAGGCTTAAGATGACCATGGTTCCAGCATCGTCTCTGGATGAAGATAGCCTTAGAGACGGGCTTCCCAAGCTTGACGGTAGTAGCGTATCGGGGTTCGGTAAGATTGAGTATAGCGATTTAAACTTGTTGCCTGACCCAGAGACATTCGTCATTCTTCCCTGGAAGTCGAATGGCGAGTCTATTGCAAGGATGTATAGCTATGTATTTAAGACTATGGGGGCAGGGCCTCTGGAGGTGGACCCGAGATATGTGGCTAAGAGGCTGTTGGAGTATCTGGGTGAGATGGGTCTGAGAGCGTATACAGGGTTGGAGGCTGAATACTATGTATTTTCATCAGTTAAAGTGGATGTGTCTAGGCCGTATGCCGGCTTATCATATTATCTAGAGTCTCCAGAGGCGCCTTGGGTTAGCGATGGATACCCAACGACATTCAAAGATGGATACTATACCTCGATACATACAGATACTATATATGATTATAGGTATAGGGTTGCTTCCCTATTGAAGGAGGTGTTTGGTGTCGACTCGACAGCCCATCACCATGAGGTGGGTGTAGTTGCTCAGATGGAGATAGATATTAAACATAGCGACCCACTGAGGACTGCAGATAATTATATGACCTTGAAATATGTTGCCAGGAGGGTTGCCCAGGAATTCGGGTTATATGCCACATTTATGCCCAAACCTATATTTGGGGATAACGGTTCCGGCCTGCATACACATATAAGTATATGGAGGGGGGATGAGAACCTATTCTATGACCAGGATGATGAGTATGCAGAGCTGAGTCAGTATGCACGGTATTTCATAGGTGGGTTATTGGAGCATGGTCGGAGTCTATCCGCTATAGTTAGCCCCACAGTAAATAGTTACAAGAGGCTGGTGCCGGGGTATGAAGCCCCAATCTACCTTGCGTGGTCACGTGCCAATAGGAGTAGTGCGGTGAGGGTTCCAGTATATAGGCGGGGGAAGTATTGGGAGAAGAGGATCGAGTATAGGCCTCCCGACCCCTTAGCCAATCCATACTTATCACTAGCAGCTATAGTGATGGCTGGCTTAGACGGGGTGAAGAAGAAGATTGATCCAGGGGATCCAGTGGATAAGGACATTTATCACCTGAGTGAGGAGGAGCTGAGGCAGTATAATGTCAAGAGTCTACCTAGAGACTTATATGAGGCTCTCGAGGAGCTCCGGTCGGATAATGAATATCTGAAGCCAGTATTTAGCAGCGAGTTGATTGATACATATATCGACCTTAAGACTAGGGAATTCCTGGAGATAAATCAGTATCCATCTCCGATAGAGGTACATAGATACTTCTCATTCTAGCGTGGTCATTTCTTTATTAAATCTATATACCCGTATTTCCCGATATCCAAGTATCTATAGACTATCAGTCCATACCCGGGTGATGCTTTAAAAGTATAACTATTGTTGATTATAAGGTGTGTAGCCCCTATATCATTTCTATACCAGAGTATCCCCATACCATTCGATACGAGCCTCTTTGGATATACAGGTAGCTTACTGTATTTGATAGTCGCCTCCTCAACTCTCTCACCCTGTATATATCTAGTTAATAATGCTCCCATGAGAAGCCCCGTCTTTCTATTCACACTATAGGGGGCTTCTACATTGAAATATATGTTTGGGGCGAACATCAGATCATTATTCACATTAATGAGATATGAGTTCACATTTTCTAAATCGCGGTATGACACATTAAAATACGGTAAATATCTTTTGTCCGTTACCACCTTTATGCCATGGATTTTTATAGTATATAATTTGTCCTTACATTCAGCTCTCAAAGTCCCTCCAATAAGCTGGATATCTCTACATACGATTACTGGAAGGGTCTCAACCAGATATTTCTCTTCCTCATTAGCTGGCTCATATAAATTTCCCAGTATAAGGTAGTTATGGTGGTAGTTTAGTCTATTGAGTGCCTCTCCCATCGCCAGTGATACTGTATTTAACCCCAGTATCAATGTCTCCACGTTAAGGTCTATGTGTCCCGTATCCATTTTATCTATTATAATTAATCGTTTATGATAATTAATTCTGTTGACTGAGTAGATGCGTTGTCTATCGACGGGATTCTATGAGTAATGTAATACTTAAAAATTACTTTGCCCGTTTAATTAATCGAGTCCACATATATTACATTTATACTCTATTTGGTAGGGGATGGTGGCGATGCTACTTTCTGAGAAGATAGCTCAATATATTGAGGACATAAAGACTAGGAAGATACCTCCTGAGGTCGTTAGGCTGGTTAAGGAGAGATTGGTGGACAGTATCGCGGTTGCCCTTGGGGCTTATGACGCGCCCCCAGTTAAAATATCTAGAGCCGTAGTTGAGAGACTTGGTGGTAAGGGGGCGGTGGCCATCGGTGTCGGTGAGGCGTCGCCGGACCACGCTGCCTTCCTCAATGGGGTGATGGTTAGGTATATAGATTTCAATGATACTTATCTTGGGAAGGAGGCTCTCCATCCCAGTGACAATATCCCCGCTATCCAGGCGGCTGGTGAATTGATGGGTATAGATGGTGACCTATTTATTAGGGGTATTGTAGCATCATATGAGGTTGCTTGTAGATTAGCCGATGCATCCTGTATCAGGGATAGGGGCTGGGATCATGTTACATATATAGCTATATCCTCGGCTGTTGGAGCCGCTGTTGCACTAGATTTGGGCTTTGAGGAGGCTGTTCAAGCCATAAATCTAGCGGCCACCCCGAATATTGCTTTGAGGCAGACGCGTGTTGGTGAGCTAAGTATGTGGAAGGGGTGCGCTGCGGCCAACGCGGCTAGGAATGGGTTGTTCGCCGCTCTATTAGCAAAGGAGGGTATGACCGGCCCATCACCAGTCTTTGAGGGAGAGAGGGGTTTCTTTAAGCAGGTTAGTGGCGAGCTTGACCTCGATTTCCCGAAGAATGAATATATGATATCTAAGACTAGTATAAAGAGGCATCCAGTCGAGTATCATAGTATGAGTGCCGTAGACTCCGTTCTAATCTTGAGGGATAGGCTGGGTGAGGTAGATATATCCAAGATTGAGAAGATAGATGTTGAGACTTTCACGGTCTCCTATCAAATAATTGTAAAGGACCCGGAGAAATGGAGGCCTAAGACTAAGGAGACCGCCGACCATAGCCTGCCATATATCGTGGCCACTACGCTATATGATGGGTATATATGGATTGACTCGTATGATGAGGATAAAATTAGTAGGAAGCCTGTGCTGGACCTGATCGACAAGATGGAGATTAAGGTTGGCGATGGCTTCGATAAATATTATCCAGAGGGTATCCCGAATAGGATTAAAATATATATGACCGATGGATCGGTTGCCGAGGAGCTGGTAATATATCCTAAGGGGCATTTCAAGAATCCTATGACCGTCGACGAGTTATACGATAAATATAGTAGGCTTACTAAGGAGGTAATCACGAATTATAAGGATGTCTGGGACCTGGTTTGGAGGCTTGATACCATCGATAATATACGTGAAATAAATGAGACGATTAACGCGGGGCTAAAGAAATGATACCGATGCTCAAGGGATTGGATAGGCCTGGTAGTGTGTTGAGGAGTCTGATGCGTGAAGAGGAGATCCTGGTCGCGCCAGGTGTATTTAATCCGATATCTGCTTTGATAGCGGAGGAGACGGGTTTTAAATGTGTTTATCTATCTGGAGCCGCTCTTACTGGGAGCCTAGCACTCCCCGATCTAGGTGTAATTACCCTCGATGAGGTTACATACTTCACTAGGGAGATCGCCAGTAAAATAAGTATACCCTTAATAGTGGATGCCGACACAGGCTTCGGGGAAGCCTTGAATGTTATTAGGGCTGTGAGGATGCTTGAGGAGTCTGGTGCCGCGGCTCTACATATCGAGGATCAGGTTATGCCTAAAAAATGTGGTCATCTAAAAGGTAAGAGACTCATCCCTATGGAGGATATGGTCAATAAGATTAGGGCCGCTCGGGAGGCTGCCCGTGATATCGTTATTATTGCCAGGACGGATGCGAGGGGCGTGGCTGGTCTTGAGGACGCTATAGAGAGGGCCAATGCGTATGTGAAGGCGGGTGCTGAGGTTATATTCCCGGAGGCTTTACACAACGAGGATGAGTTCAAATATTTTGCTGAGCAGGTCGATGCTTATCTCCTTGCTAATATGACTGAGTTTGGGCGGACCCCATATTATACAGTCGACCAGTTTAGGGACTGGGGATATAAGATAGTAATATTCCCGGCTACAAGTTTCAGGGCTACAGTGAAGACTATGCAACGTATTTATAGGAGGCTGTATAATGAGGGTACACAGAGAGGATTCTTGGAAGAATTGGCTACTAGGGATGAGGTTTATAGGATAATAAAGTATCGTGAGTATGAAGAGCTAGATGCCTCCCTCTCCAGAGGTATAGATTGAATCTAATTGTATAATGATATTGCCCTGACTCTGGGTGGCTCTGGGAGTATGGCTAGGCCGAATCTGAGGTCTCTATTATATATGATGTATAGTGTCTCTGTATCGGTTTGTGCCACTATATATAGTATGCTGCCGTTTCTTAGGATCCAGACGCTTGCTGGATAGGTCGCATTCATATATGTAACGTATGCATGTGTACCGTTTGTCTCTATGTAGAGAGTGTCTTCCAGGAAGATATTATTTATTATGTATTTGTATATTCCAAATCTCGCGGCCGATATATTGACCGCGATTTCCAATCTCTCCATTGTATACGGGCCGGTGGTGTTTGTCCATCTAAAGTTTCCCGTGTTGAATGTTATGTTTAGTGGATGGGCCCTATATGTTTGGTTTATATTATATTCTAGCTTTAGGCTGAATCTACCCCTTATTATATTCCCCGAAACAATTGGTTCTCCATAGCTATCATATACGGATATATATACGCTTGAGAGCGGTATATCGAATAGGCTGCTTCTTACAGTACCGAGCAGGTGATACTCGACGCTTACATTACTGTAGAAAATTAAGCTATTGACCTCGTCGAATCTTGTTTCAAGAATTGTTACATTGGCTGTTGTTATATATATCCCGTCTAATTCAGAGTACTTAATAAGATAGACTCCCCCTTGGATATATAGGCTCCATCCAGTGCAATTTATTATGCTGCTATTCTCGATGGTAATGGTGCTGGTTGGTTCGCTGGTAATTTGTAGTCCATCATTGGATGCACCATTTGCGACGAGGCCCCTAACCGTTACATTAACTTCACTATTGATCAAGGTTATTATCCCGGCTCTTCTATTAACCTCATTTATCATCAGATTTTCTATGTTTACCTCACCCTTCACCCCATTGGTATTGATTATGAATCCAGTCTGGACAACTGTCTCTAGCAGTACATCTGATAGATTAATTTCCGTTGTAGTGTTCCTAAGTGTGAACTCTATAGGGTTCCAGCGCTTGCCCGATACAAATATATCTCTAAATATGCCTTCTATACTGCTATTGGTCCCGGTCACCCTAAGGAATTTAAGCTCATCACCTGGTGCCATTATCCCTTCCATCTTAATTGTTGAGTTGGATTTGTCTAGGCTAATGGATATTATGGGACTAGTTCTGTCCCACTCTGTATTCCTGATTGTTATGTTGGCTTGGCTCTGGCTTGCCATAATTTCGAGATTCTTTTGTGACCTAGTTAGTGTCATGTTGTGAAGCCTAAGGTTTAGGATGCTGCTATTGAGTTCTATCAAGTTTGGTAGGAGCCATGTATCTACTGCCTCAATATTCTCCATATATATACTTATATTACTGTTGGCTGGCCACCCAATATTGATAAGCCTTCCATCTATATTCTTGGCTGAAATATTTTTTAGCGCTAGATCTATAATGCTGTTGGAGCCTTGGTTTATAGTTATGAGTGGGCCGCTATCTACATGTGTATAGTTATTTATAAAGCTTTTGACGAACGAATTATCGGAAGTTATGTTAAACAACTGTATACTTGGATTCTGCGATAAACTATCTATATATATGGATGCCCAGCTATTATTCAATTGAATTTGTATCAGGGTACCTTGAATGTTGGTATGTATATTATCCAAGCTTATATTGATTCTCGAGTCTATAAGTGTTCCCCACACTAGGTGACTTAGGTTTAGGTCTGGCGCGGTAGATATCTTTACATTCTTAAACGATATACTATAGCCTCCTTTCCTTGGTAGGTATGCAACTGATGTAATTATATTCCCTATTCCCCCTCCCCTGGCTATACTGATATTGGTATTTGTTATTGTAAGTGAACTATTTGGCCCTGTTAGCATAAATAGATGCTTTGTGTATATCCCCATAAATTCAATTGTAATATTTTTGATTATAACATCTGCATTGGTAATGTCTAGCTGGTGGGCCTTTACATATCTATTTATCGTCCATTTATACCCATTGCCGTCTATAGTTATTGAGCGATCTATCTCTCCACCATAATATTCATCATACACATCACTAATTAGGACCAATATATCGCCACTCGTTACACTATCGTTTCCCATAGCCTGCATAATATTTTCGAAGTCTCCCCCAGTACCTATATACCATATCTTTGGTTTAGACTTGGCTTGAGGCGGTGGTATTAAAAGAATTGATATTAATAGTATTAGGATGATAGATCCTTTATTCATACCATAAATAAAAACATGCGCCATATTGTTATAACTCTTTCTATTCAGGAGATTCCTATAGGAGGGTTAGCATATGATATATTATGGATCCAGCCGTAATAGCTACTAATATATTAACTATAGATATGATAATTGTATCTCTCCAGCCAAACTCCTTCGACAGGGCTGCGACTGTTGATACACATGGGATATATAGCATAGATACCAGTGCTATCGTGAATATCTGGGTTGCAGTCAACACTAGTGGTATGTTGAAGGTCCCCAGTACTTGGGGCAATAGCAGGAGTATGAGTTCTTTCCTTATGAATCCGAAGATGAAGAGGGTCCCAGTGGCGGGGGGCAGCCCCAGTAGATTGCTTGTTATGGGGGATAAGGCGGTATTAATAGGTTCTAGAACACCAAGTTTATAGAGTGCTTGGACAGATGCGCTTCCAATTATATATATAGGGAAGACTAGGTATATTATGGAGAGGGTTCTATGTAAAGTCTGTCTAAATACAACTCTCGGGGAGGGGATTCTTAGCTGGTGTATCTCCATAATTAGTCCCGGTGTCTCTCCAGGATATATTCTTGAGACGAGGTAGCCTACCGCCACTACTATAGCGATATTTATTGCATATAGTGATAGTGCCGCTTCTATACCTAGGAATGCGGCGGCTAAGCCTAGTATTACCACGGTCCTAGCCGAGCATGGTACCAATGTTATGGCTAGTGAGGCTATTACCCTCTCTCTCCTAGTTTCCAATATCCTAGTAGAGAATATTGCTGGTACATTACATCCATATCCTAGGATTATCGGTATAACTGCCTTCCCATGGAGCCCCAGTTTATGCATGAATGTATCGATCATGAATGCTATCCTAGTCATTATACCTGAGTCCTCCATAACTGCCAAGAATAGATAGAATGGTATTACATAGGGTATCACTAAAGTTATTCCTGCGACGATCCCCCCTATGGCTCCATTTATCATCGTGTCTATGAGAGAGCCCGTTATATCCGGTTCTACTGGAGCTATTACTGAGACCAAGTCCTCTAGAATCGTCGATAGAAAGTCTCCTATGTAGAATGTCCAGAGCAGTAAGGTTATCAGAACACCGGTGGATATAAGGATTCCAAAGACTTTATGTGTGGTTATCCTATCTATATAGTATAGGATATCTGCCTTTACAGCCCTCCTCCTAACCGCCTCATTAATTATCTTCGCTATGATCCTATATCTTTGGGAGGCTATAACGGAGTATAGAGGCTCGCCATACTTCTCCTCAAGCTCCATCGCCAATAGTTTAACATGTTCTATTAAGTCGGGGTCCTCCCTTGCAACTACATCCATTATATATGGGTCTCCCTCTAGCATTTTTATGGCTATGAACCTGGGTGGATAGCTGGTATCTAGCTTGCTTTTATTAATCTTTGAGACTAGGATCTTGATAATTCTCTCTATATCCTCGCTGTACGTAGGGGGCTTTGCATGTCTATGCCTATAGTTTATAGCGGTTTCCATGAGCTTATCTAATCCGATGCCCTTGATGGCTACTGTTGGTATTACTGGTACGCCTAATATTGAGCTTATTTTATCCACATCGATGTCAAGCCCCTGTTTCTCAGCCACATCCATCTGGTTTAGACATATTATGATTGGTGCACCCATTTCTAAGAGTTGGATAGTAAAATATAGGTTGCGCTCCAATACAGTGGCGTCCACGACGTTTATAACTATGTCTGGCTTCATCTCTGTTATAAACTCTCTTGTAACCGCCTCTTCCTGGGAGTAGGTGGTCAGGGAGTAGATCCCAGGTAGATCGACTATCGTTATCTCCTTATCCCTATACTTGAGTCTACCTATGGCCAATTCCACAGTTTTGCCTGGCCAATTACCTATTACTTGATGCGAGCCAGTTAAATAATTGAATATTACACTCTTACCTACATTGGCGTTTCCAGCCAATGCTATTAGTATGCCCCCCTTACTTCTTTGAATCTGGGTATGAGCTATATGTCTATGGATCATCTCTTATACATCTGATACAAATATATTCGCTGCTATATCGGAGCCTAGAGCCAATCGTGAGCCCCTCACCAAAATCTCGACCGGTCCATTAAGTGGAGCTTTTCTCAATATATGTATCCTAGTTCCGGGTGTCAACCCTAGATCTATCAATCTTCTTAAGACTCTGCTGTCGCCTCTTATAAACTTTATTACGCCACTCGAACCCTCGTTGAGCCATGCAATGGGTCTCACTTCATCATCTCTCTTAACCATATTTGTGCCGACGGTCTCACAATCCTCACATGTAGATACTTTTAAATCACAGGCAGGGACTATGGATCCGTGGGGGCATCTCGATGGGGCCCCTAGGAATCTACATAATAATATGTCAGTCTCGTCTGATACGCCGTGTTCAGCTTTACATGCCTCTTCATGCACGTCATCAGGTTTTTTCCCAAGAATTTTCCATAAAAATATTTCATATAGCCTGTGTCTCCTAGTAATTCTCCTACCTAATCTCTCTCCCTTACCAGTGAGCCTAACCCCCTTATATGGTAAATACTCTACATATCCTAACTCCGCCAGTTTTTTAAGCATCTCGGTTACACTAGATGGCTTAATGCCCATGAATTCGGCTAGTTCAGTCGTTTTTATATCCCTTTTCCCCTCTGATAACTTATATATAGCCTCTAGGTACTCCTCGATGCTATTAGGTCTATGCTTCATACTCATACATATATAATTTTAGGTATGCCTAAATTAGCAAAATATAAATTTGTATACCATCCTACTATATGGTATATACTGAATTAATCTACTCCGATATAGCCTGGGCTGATATCAATTATTAATTTCACGGGGTGGTGGTTGCCTTGGAAGTGGGGCCCGGTGTATATAGGTTTGGATATGCAGTTATCAAATATGAGGATGGGGTCCTAAGTCTATCCGACCTATATATCAAAAGAGAATTTTATGTCGGTG
>WAMZ01000009.1 GCA_015522055.1 Candidatus Geothermarchaeota archaeon | reverse complement strand
GGGCAAACGAATGCACATTCTCCTGAAGCTATACATCCTCCCAATGGCCTCCTCACCGGAAAATGCCTCAGTCCAAGGTTCTCCGCTCCCCTCTTCATCACTAACGCATTATTCCCCAATAATTCTGGTGGGACGGGTTTGGCCCCGATTATTTTCTCGACCTCCGAGTATGCATTGTCGAGTTTAGCCCTGTCTATATTTACGCCGGATACTTCTCTCCAGAGCCTAAATGCTTTATCGGTGGCTCTGAAGAGTGTTCCTGAGTTGACAGTTACTGTGCCGCCTAGGACTTTTCCGAAGGGTAGGCTTATGGCCGGCCTACCCATGGTAAATGTCAATCCGTTATCCCAGTAGTATCTTACAGCCCTATCCACCGGGTTTTCGAGGGCTACGTTACTTGGCTCCGGCCCAGCCTCGAAGACCGCTACCTTATACCCCGCTTTACATAATTTCCATGCCACTACAGCTCCGCCTGCGCCGCTTCCAACAACAACTACATCATATTTATCCTTAATATCTATTGTTTCTCGAGACAACTTTGGCTGTTCAAGCGGTTTACCTCTGTCATTTAGATATATTTTCCTTTCATACCCTATCTTAGCCCTGTTTTCATCTTTGTTGAAGTAGACGGCCGATAGTAGGAATTGTATTATCTCCATCATATCCTTTGCTAGGGATTTGTGGCTTAGCCCCTCGATCCATGTCCTTCTCTTACTAACGTCTAGTCTGGTGAATGGCTTTAGGTATCTAGGTATGGTCCTCAGCTGTATATAGTAGGTGGCGAGCCTTATTAGTCTGCGTGGATTCTTGGAGAGCTTATATATTATTTCTTCGTGGATATATTTGGCTGGCCATGTATCCCCAAATATGGCTTCTGATACGGCCTTTAGTACACCATACACTATATCCATCGCCTAAAAATTATTTTGTCTATCCTGTAGTTATCTATGTTGGGCTACATATATCTATTTAGGAATGTTATAGCTGGGAATAGTATTCTTACTAGGTCATCCGGCCTATCTATTATGTGGCCGATGCTCGGTAGTACATGTAGCTCGAATGTCTTACCTAGCTCTAGTAGCTTCTCACAGTATCTTATTATTGGTTTGAGGGGTGTCCTAGTGTCGTTCTGTGGATGTATTATACATAGTGGTGCCTTTAGATTCTCGATGTAAGTTATTGGCGACCTTTCCTTAAGTTTACTAAAGTCACCTGCGAATAAAACGTTTATGAATTGCCTAAATATTGCATCGCTAAGTTTATAGGATTCCTCCCAGTCAGCTATTCCGGCGCCGGCCACCCCGCATCTCCATATTCCCGGCTCCTTTACCGTGGCTAGAAGCGTCATATATCCCCCGTAGCTGTATCCTATTATGGCTAGTTTCGATGCTAATCCTGTTTTCCTCGCATATTTAGCGGCATATACTACATCCATTAAGTCCCCTCCGCCTGGGTCTCCTATGTCTAGGAGCCTGAATTCTTCACCATACCCGGTTGACCCCCTGAAGTTGGGGGCTACTACATGGTAACCGGATGCCACCAATGCAGATATGAATGCTCTCCAGTAGTCTCCGACATAGGACCACGGCCCTCCATGTACAAATATGATGGTTGGGCCTGGCTTCTCTATGTTGGACTCGAATAATATGCATGGTATCTCTAGCCCGTCGAAGGACTTATAGCTCGTTATCTTTATTTTTCCCATCATGCTGCCTATGTCTTGGGGGAGGGCCTCGCCTATTATCCTTTCCCAGCCCTCTCCATTTAGGCTGGTTCTATATATTGCCTGGGGCTGTTTCAGTGTCGAGAAATGCATGTAAACTGTATCGCCATGTATTTCTATGTTGCCAGGTGTACCGGGTGGATGCCTAACTGCTTTCCCATCGACGAAGGCATATCCCCTAGCGTTTGAGAGGCCTATGAACCATATTAATCCATCCTGGGTTGAGCCATAGTTGATATAGTCTGTTATATCTAGTTCTTTGTAGTCACTATATCTAAAACTTGGCTCGGTAATTTTTCCATTTATTGGGTCATAGATATAGAGGCCTTTATGGCTATCCCTGTAGTTTGATGCGAATAAAATCTTATCCCCTATTATTATCGGCCGTTCATTGACACTCCCCTTCTTTGGGGTGTATATCAGCATCTCATCCCTCCTGTGCATGTAAATAAATAGCTCATAGGACTTGGGGTTTCCATGTAGATTTCCGTATCCCACGGTCATATCTCCATTCGTGTCTGTTACGAAGAAGAATCTATCTGTCCCATATAGCTTCTCAGGTTTTTCATACCCCCTAAATATATATAGGCCGATGTCCTTCTCTGTGCTTCCAGAGTATACGATGGTCTCTCCATGTACCGCTATACCGAAAATTCTTAGTGGATCCATGTCTATAGACCGGATACTCTCTTCTCCATAGACGTCTACAATAAAGACTTTGTGCTTCTCATGTCCTTTAGTCACATCCCGAGTAAATACTATATACCTATCTTCTCTCCTTGGTCTCGCCACCTCGAATAGGCCTTCCTTAGTTAGTTTAATCCTATCTCCCCCATCTAGTGTGCTCGACCATAGATTTACGATATCGCCTTCAGTAGATTGATATATTAATCTATCACTGGCTATGCCGACTAGGTAGTATAATGGGTGTTTAACTATCTTCTCGATCGTCTCCAATACATTTACTTGGCTGTCCATATAATTAGATATATGTAGAGCCAATAGATTAAGCTGGTTATTTCTTTAGGGCTGGTGGCCAGTGTTTCTCGAGCTTCTCTATAACATCGTCTACATTTTTATATGTGCCTGGGGGGAGCCATGACAATATATCTCCTAAATGTATGTCTCTCTTCTCGTCTAGGGGCACCACCTTCCATCCTTCGTGCCTTATTATTTCTTCCCTCGATGCTGGGAACTTCATATCCTTCATTAGCTCCGCTTTTACGGCCTCTATGCCGTAGGGGGGTTTATTGCGTGGAAAGTCTTTATATAAATAATAATATCTTAGTTTGCCTGCATCTGTATACATTCTAACCCCGTGGAAACTTATCAGAACCATCTTTACTGGTGCATTGGTCGCTTTCCTATAGATTCTTCTCAGTTCATCATTGGTAAACTGATATATGTTGTGTCTGCCACTGCCGAATACCCGGGTATAACTTATCTCTTTGTGGTGATAGGGCGGGTCTCCCCTACTTATATCATATATGGGTATTATTCTATCGTCTCTCTTCATATATTCCATGGCCTCTTTGGTGACTCCCCCTCTAGCCTCTATAGCTATATATTTATCGCTTACACCGACTCTCTCCATGAATTCTTTGATTCTATCTCTTGTTATCTCAAGGTGTTTGGGTGTCTCTATTACAATTATGTCGCTATCTAATGTATCCGCTATCTCGATTGTTCTCTCCATAGCCCTAAGGGCTTCTGGAGTAGGTTTTAGCAGATATTTATGTGAGACTGTCTTGTGCGCCCTTACACTAAACTTGAATTGTGGTGGGACTCTTCTTCGCCAGCTTCTAACCGTTTCGATGGGGATATCTTGATAGAATGTCGAGTTTACCTCCACGAAGTCGAATATTCTACTATATTCTTTCAATGGGTCTCTGCCAGGTACGATGAAATACTGCCATCCCCCTGTACCTATATATAGCTTGGGCTCCATAGCAGATCCCCTTATGTTGTTGGTGTCTCTAAGTATTCGAAGCTCCATAAATCGATGTTTTTGGCTAGGTCCCTAACGATATTTAGGGCATCTTCCCTGGGTATGGCTACTATAATCTTTACTAGATGCTTGCATAGTTTCTTCTCCATATGGAGTCGTTGCCAGTCTCCACAGTTATGAATTATCATTCTCTCCTGGGAATCTATTATCACTTTATAATCCCGTATATCTGCAACTATTTGGTCTGGGTCCGCTCTAGTAAAATGTAGCTCTTTATCACTTATCCTTAAGCCTCTCTCCAGCCTCTTTTTATCGGTTAGTAATTCTAGGATCCCTTTGAGGTCAAGTGTATCTATGAGGTATTCATCCATTTTTAGCATCCTTTTCTTTATGTATGGCTTATCCAATCTATTCTTGATCTTCTCAAGTTCCTCCCTGCCCTTCTCATCTAGAAGACCGAACATATCTAGGATTTGTAATGCATTTTCCACAGCGTATCCATGGAAGTGGTTATTGAAGTATCCATATATATGATCTACTTGGTCCATTATGGCCTCTATTTTGGGTATCCATTCCCTCAATTCATGGTCTGTATACCTATAATTATACCAAGGTCTTCGGCCTCTCCCGTGCCACCTTATATATGCTATGTCGGTTGTTACTATGGCCTCGGGTGGGAGGAGGGGCTCATCGACTATGGTGTATGCTGCATTATACCTTTCAAGCAGCTTATATGTCTCGGGCTTTAGCCATGAGGGCTCTCTAAATTCAACTGCATATCTATATCTATCATCCAATATACTCAGGAAATTCTCCAGAGTTACGGGGTCATACCCAAATTTTGGGGGGAGCTGAATTAATATTGCTGCTGCCGATCCTCTCCTTAAAATTGGTTCGATATTCCTATAGAATTGTTTCAGGATGTCGTCAAATTTACCCTTCTTACCTAGTAGGGATTCATGGGTTATATAGCGTGGCATCTTCAGGCTCATCTTGAATCCATGGGGGATGGTCCTGGCTATCCCGTTCATAACCTCGATTGATGGTATGGTGTAGAAGGATGAGTCCATCTCCACGGTCTTGAAGTATCTACAGTATTGGCTGAGTAGTCTCTCGGGTGACTTATAGAATATACCTACCCAGTCTATGTAGCTCCAGCCTGAGGTCCCGATGTATAGCTTAGTCATGGACTACAATATAAATTGATTCGGGTTTATTGATTATATATTTCTGCCGTTCCAGAATAAAGTTGGGTGTTGTTAAAGTATTCTATTTGGACTTGTAGTAGATATGTATTATTGCTGTCAATATATTTTTCTTGGATATGAGGTGGGGTATACCTTTACTTGCTGGTAGCCCTGAGGATGAGAGTATAACCGATCCCCATATTTTCGTGGATTATGTTGCTAGAGTTAAGGGTATAGATAGGGAGGCTTTACCCGATAGGTATTTAATGACTTTTAGGTATACGGGTGCATTGGATATCCTTGATGAGCTTTATGACTTAACACTGGTTGAGGTCCATAGAGATTATCCTATATATGTTTTTGAACATCGTGGTGTTAAGATGGGGTTTAGATATCTTGATGTCGGGGCTCCACTATCTACATTAATTCTTGAGGGTACCATTGCTTGGGGTGGGAGGTATTTCGTATATTTCGGTGGGGTTGGTGTCTTGAGAGGTGATATCCCGAAGTGGGCATTTATAGTTCCGGATAAGGCGATTAGGGATGAGGGGACCTCATACCATTATTTGGAGCCAGGTCCATATTCCTATCCATCCACTATGATCCAGCGGCTTATTAGGGATACGTTGAGTGAGAATGGTGTGGATTATTTTGTTGGGGGTGTGTGGACCACAGACGCCCCATATAGGGAGACTAAGTTTAAGAGGAGGGTTTTCATGGATATGGGGGCTATATGTGTTGATATGGAGGCCGCAGCCTTATTCGCCGTAGCTAATTATAGGGGTGTTGAGTTGGGATGCTTATTCTATGCTGGTGATGTCGTGGGGGATGAGTGGGACCTGAGGGCCGATGATTCGGATGATTCGTCTGGTGTGGATATTATTAGGAGGATGTTGCTCTATTCATTGGATGTTTTGGCTAGGCTTTAATCGACGTTTAGTTTCTCAATAACTTTCTTCGATTTGGGCGGCATCTCGATTTCTGAATCCCATATTGATACTGTTATCTTTTTGTCGCCACTATTTGATATAGCTATTATTCCTTTATTCAAGTCCATGTCTATATCTAGTTTCGCCCCTCCAACCGCTATATTTCTTAGTATTATCCAGCTCCATTGATTTGGGGGTTTTGGGTCAAGGTATAGCCTGTTGTTTATTGAGTCGATATCTATGCCCATCATGCCCTCAATTATAGATTGAATATATAGTGTTATGGACCATGCTTGGAGTATACAAGAGTATTGTGGCTCCTCCCTATCTCCACGGTATACCTCTGCATACATCCCGCCCTCCCTAATTATCTGCCTCGCCATAGTCTCTATCAGGCTATACCCCTCATCTTTCCGACCATACTTGTAGTTGGCTAGGGCCAGCCACCCAGTCACGAGGGGCCACACCATCCCATTGTGGTACTTATCGGGGGCATATTTCATGTCGTATGATGACAATGTCCTTAGACCCCAGGGTGTAAGTATGTCCGGCTTTTTTAGCCTGTCAAGTGCTTTTATTGCTAGTTCCCGTGGGATGTCGAGTAGGTATAGTGCTATTAATGCATTGGGCCTGATGGAGGGATCCTTGGAGCCGTCTCCTAGTATCCTGTCATAGAAGTAGCCTTCTCTACTATTCCAGTACTCATCCATTAGTTTCTGCTTAACCTGCTCCGATTCCCTAAGCCATTTCTTAGCCTGTTTATCAATTCCTAGTTGGGTTGCCATCTCCGCAGCGCTCCTTAGGGCTGCGGACCACAGTGCCTGTATCTCTATAGGCCTAATCCCTCTATATATTGTATCCATCCGTGTTGTGTCTATGAAGAAGAATTTGGCTGGTTCTCTGAGCTCATGCTCAATAAGTTGGTCTCCATCTAGATCCTTATAATAGCCCCATTCCACTAAATTGATTATCTTCTTCCATCTTTTCTTGACATACTCAATATCCCCAGTTGTTTTTAGATATTTATTTATTAGTATCGGGTAATATAGTGTTGAGTCTGCTGCTCCATAATAGAATAGGGACTTATATCCATAATGCATTAGTACTTCGCCTTTAAGGCCCCCTAGAACTTTATATTCTCTCTTAGCCTGGTATCTCAAGAAGATATCTATATATTCTCTGGCTGTCCCGTGGTCCCCGATGAGTAGTAGTGTCGGTATTATCCATGCGGCGTCTCTACTCCAGAATCTCGCGAACCATGGGTATCCGGCCGCGACCCCAATCTCTGGCTGCTCTGACTTAAGTGTCTCAAGGGCTGCTTTAGCCAGTTTATATGCTAGGTTTATCTCTGGGGATGGGGTCTCTATTGATAGTGTATTCTCTAGATAGTCTCTATATCTATGTATATTTTCCTCTAGGTAATATGCCCAGTTTTTAATGGCCTCCCTTGAATATTTTAGTGCTGTCCCAAGCCCTTTATCACTAGATGATATGGACATAACTATTTTCCCATCTTCTCCCAGTTTATTTAGTTTCCATGTGATTATCGCGTTCCTAATCTTATCGGGGTTTGCCGTTGGTAATGTCTTTATGGGGCCTGGCTTCTTATATTCCCTTGTGTCAAGCTCGATGTTGGTGGGCTTTATATTTGACTGGACTACTACACTCCACTCATCTACTTCATATGCGGCTCCTCCTTGGTAGAGATAGATTTCTGTGTTGTCGGGTAATATACCATCCTGCTCAAGGGGGCCTCCCCAAGTTTCGAGATATAACTTAAGCTCTATAGCTTCCTCCACACACCTCTCTATGTCAAATACTATTAGTGCTGCTGGTAGTCTATGTGGAACATATGATATTGATTTGATTTTTATTCCGTATGCGAGGTAGGAGGCCTCTAGGTGGCTCCCAAAATACATGCTTTTAGTTACATGATCCCCTAGTTTCTCTATCTTATCATTGAGTTGGATTAGAGGTATTATGGGGCCTGTTGCTCTTATTGGTGGGGTGTATAGCCCGCCGAAGTCTATCTTGGGTCCATACCTGCTCCATGGGGTGGATAGGACGCCTCTTCTAGATAGGACTATAAATGCTTTTTTTCCACCAAGTATTACTGGGTAGTCCCAATTGTCTTTATACATAATTAGTGGCTCCAATTTATTCACCTAACTTATCTATGAATCTTAGGTCCATCGTCGTGTCAAACCCGATTATTCCAGCGTTCTTTATCTCAATTATATGTTTCCCCGGCTTGAGGCCACCCGGCCTACGAATCACTATCTCTATGGTTTCGCCGGGGATTAGCGCCAATGGCTTATCGTCCCTCCATTCATCCATGCTTATCGTTTCTCCCATTTTCCTAATGATTATTGTGGATGGGTCTATCTTTTCTCCATCGATGTAG
>WAMZ01000008.1 GCA_015522055.1 Candidatus Geothermarchaeota archaeon | reverse complement strand
GATATATACCATATCATAGACCCTATCTCTATATAATTCTATCCTTTATTCCCGGTCTTCCGCTATTTAATTAATTTAATTTTATTCCTTGTTTTTTAGTTAGGGGAGGTTTGTATATGTCTGGATACCTTATTAGTGATGAGGAGTACTTGAGGGGTCTGGATTATATAGTAAATAGATTGGCTTCTATGGGGGATTTTGGCTTCGAGGATATTAATAGGGTTAAGAGGGAGGCGGTCCGTAGATTTGGCCTTGGGAAGTATCCATCGAATATCGAGTTGATTGAGTATATTCTTAGGAGTAGGCCTGAATATAGTTATCTTATTGATTATCTTAGGAGGAAGCCTGTTCGCACTCTATCCGGCGTTGCTATTGTGGCGATTATGACTAGGCCATATGAGTGTCCGCATGGGCGATGTATATATTGCCCCCACTATCCTGGTTCCCCCGTCTCGTATACTGGTAGGGAGCCTAGTGCGATGAGGGGTATTAGGAATAATTTCGATCCTTATCTCCAGATCAGGAGTAGGATAAGTCAGCTGGAGGCTATGGGGCATGATGCTACCAAAATAGAGCTTATCATTCAGGGCGGGACATTTAACAAGACCCCGTTGGAGTATAGGGAGTGGTATATGAGGAGGCTCTATCAGGCGTTTATAGGATATTTCCCAGGTAGCGTTGAGCATGCACTTGTCTCTGCAGAGACTAGTAGGTATAGGCTTGTAGGCCTGACCTTCGAGACTAGGCCAGATGCATGTAGGCCTATGGATATTGACTGGATGCTTGAGCATGGTGGTACGCGTGTCGAGCTGGGGGTCCAGACCGTCTATGACGATGTATATAGATATATATCTAGGGGACATACGGTGAGGGATGTTGTAGAGGCAACTAGGCTTCTAAGGGACGCTGGTTTCAAGGTTACATACCACCTTATGCCCGGCCTCCCCAAGACTGGGGAGAAGCTTGATATACAAGCCTTCGAGATGGTGATGTCTTCCCCGAACTTCTTCCCGGATGGCCTGAAGATCTACCCCACACTTGTTCTTGAGTATACTGGTCTTATTGATTTGTGGAGGAGGGGTCTGTATAAGCCTTTGGACACTTTTGGTGCTAGGGTTTTGATTGGGCTGTGTAAAGATAATTTTGTGTATCGCTGGAATCGTATTATGAGGGTCAATAGGGATATTCCCAGCCATGAAATTGTTGATGGTGTTAGAATGACTAACCTTAGACAGGTTATTATTGAGGATTTCAGGAATATTGGGGTGTCATGTAGATGTATTAGGTGTAGGGAGGCTGGGATTAGGTGGCTTAAGGAGAGCTATAGGGGTGGTGAAGTCAGGGTTGTCGTGAGGAAGTTCTATGTAAATGATGGTATCGAGTATTTTATATCTGCTGAGGATATGGATAATGATGTTATATATGGATTCATCAGGCTGAGGAAGCCGTCTATATATGCTTGGAGACGGGAGATTTTGGAGGCTGAATCCTATATAGTTAGGGAGCTACATGTATATGGTAGGAGTATTCCATTGGGTGCTAGGCCTGGGGATGGGTCTTGGCAGCATCTGGGTCTCGGTGCGAGGCTGTTGGAGGCCGCGGAGAATATAGCGGGCTCCGAGGGGGGTGAGAAGGTCTTAGTTATATCTGGGGTTGGGGTTAGAGAGTATTACTATAAATATGGATATCGTAGGGATGGGGTTTATGTATCTAAGTACCTGGGGTGAGTATATAGGTGCCTAGGGATGTTGTAGATTTCCTTCTGGATAGGTTTGGCGTCTCCTATGGCGACTATGTCCAGGTCGATACTATCCAAGGTAGGAGGTATAGGGGCTATATAATGCCCCGCCACGAGTACTCCTCACCCGGTATCCTAGTCTTGAAGATGGATAATGGGTATAATATTGGGATCTCGGTGGAGAAGGTTGAGAATATATCTAAGGCGGAGCCTCCGGAGATTAAGCTGATGACTGTCATCGAGGAGGAGGTTGTTGAGCGGAGGGATAGGAGGGTACTAGTCGTTGGTATAGGAGGCACTATATTGAGTAAGGTTGATTATGTAACTGGTGCCGTTAGGAGTGCGGTGACGGCTGAGGAGCTTCTGAACTTTATACCTGAGGCTAGGGGTGTAGCCGAGATTGAGACAGAGATTCTAATGAATAAGTATAGTGAGCATCTTAGACCGAGTGACTGGAGCCGGATGGCGAAGGAGATTTATCGTAGGGTTGTTGATGGTGGGTATGATGGGATAGTGGTTCTACATGGTACTGATACCATGGGCTACACAGCTGCAGCCCTATCATTCGCGATTAGGGACAGCCCCATACCAATAATTTTGGTGGGTAGCCAACGCTCGAGCGATAGGCCTAGTTCAGATGCTGCCCTAAATCTTCTATCGGCTATTAGGGTGGCTGCCGACGCTGATATAGCTGGTGTATATGTAGCTATGCATAGCTCAACCTCCGATGACTATATAGCTATACATCTGGGGACGAGGGTTAGGAAGAATCATACTAGTAGGAGGGACGCCTTCCAGTCCATCGATGTTCCGCCGGTGATGTTGGTTGATCCCGATGGTAGATTCAGATATATATGGCGTGAGGTAAGGAGGAGGGACCCTGGTAGGGCTCCATCGCTCTATGGGGAATTTAGTGAGGAGGCTGCATTGGTGAAGTTCTACCCGGGTATGCATCCATCTATAATTAGGTTGTTGGCTGATGAGGGGGTTAAGGCGATTATACTGGAGGGTACGGGTCTAGGCCATGTAGGCGAGCATCTATATGAAGTTATTGGCTATGCAGTTGATAGGGGTGTACATATATTCATGGCATCGCAATGTATATGGGGTAGGGTTAATATGAATGTCTATGATACTGGGAGGTTCCTCCAGAGGTTAGGCATCGTTCCATTAGGGAATATGATTGCTGAGACTGCATATGTAAAGGCTTCATGGATACTGGGTAACTTCGGTGTAGGTGAGCTTGATCGGCTTATGCTTAGTGATGTATGTGGTGAGCTGACTCTAAAGAGTCCTATTGAGGATACTAGGGGTGGGTTTGGAGGTGGACTATAAATCTATAGGGCTTAAGGTCGGGCTGGAGATTCACTTCCAGCTGGATACTGGTAGGAAACTGTTCTGTAAGTGTCCCCCTAAGATGGGGGATGGGGAGGGGCTCCATATAATTAGGAGGCTTAGGCCTACTCAGAGTGAGCTTGGCCAGATAGACCCAGCTGCATATTTTGAGTTTAAGAAGGGGGTTGTGATTGAGTATATCGCGCCGCCAGATTCGACTTGCTTGGTTGAGCTGGATGAGGAGCCCCCCCATGAGATGGATATGGAGAGCCTTAGGGCGGCTCTGAGGGTTGCGAGGTTTTTCGGTTCAGATATTGTTGATGAGGTTCATGTTATGAGGAAGATCGTTGTGGATGGGTCTAATACCACCGGCTTTCAGAGGACATCCGTAGTCGCGCTTGGTGGCTCGGTATATATACCGGACTTGGGTAGGAGTATAGGTATCCAGAGTATATGTGTGGAGGAGGAGGCGGCTAGACTGATTGATAGGAGGGGTAATAAGGTTATCTATAACTTGGATAGGCTGGGAATTCCCTTGATTGAGATCGCGACTGAGCCGGAGATATATACTCCAGATGAGGCTGTCTCAGTAGCCCTATATATCGGTAGGCTTGTCACCATGACTGGTGTGAGGAGGAGGGGGCTTGGTAGTATCAGGCAGGATATAAATATATCTGTTGGCGGTGGCCCAGTCGTTGAGGTTAAGGGTGTTCAGAGGCTTCAGCAGTTGAGGGCGGTTATCGAGTTTGAGGTTAAGAGGCAGCTGGGGCTTAGGATGCTGGCGGATGAGCTGAGGGATAGGGGGGTCTCCAAGGAGTTATTGGCCAGGGCTGAGCCAGTCGATGTAACCGAGATATTCATGGATACCAAGTGTAAGGTTATTAGACGTGGGCTTGAGAGGGGCGCCAGGGTATATGCCGTGTGTCTACCTGGGTTTGGTGGGCTGTTGGGTAGGGAGATAGCCCCCGGGCATAGGCTCGGTAAAGAGCTGGCAGAAAGAGTTAGGTTCTGGACCGGTTTAGGCGGCTTATTCCATACCGATGAGATGCCTAAATATGGAGTGTCTCGGGATGAGGTGGGGAAGCTGGTGTCGAGGATGGGGGCGTCGGAGGGTGACGCCATCGTATTTTATGTATCTAGTGAGGGGGAGGCGAGGATAGCTGCCGAGAGGATAGTTGAGAGGTGTATGGAGGCGTTGGAGGGTGTGCCTAAGGAGACGAGGGGAGCGAAGGATGATGGGACAACCTTTTATATGAGGCCTAGGCCCGGGATGGCTCGTATGTATCCTGAGACGGATATACCGCCTATCGTAATTGATGATGCCATTAGGAAGTATTTGGCTGATAATCCATTGACTCCACCTGATCAGCTAGTCTCAAATATCGTATCTAAGTATGGGTTGCCGGAGGATATGGCGTGGAGATTATTCGACGAGGGTTTACACACCGTGTTTGAGGAGTTGGTCGAGACTGCCCCCAAGCTTAAACCAATATTTATAGCCTCTTTTCTCACCGATAGGCTACCATATCTGATGGATGAGCTCGGCCTAGATGAGCCGGACCCTATTCTACAACTGGTTAAGGATGGATTTAAGCTGGTTGAAGAGGGTGTAATGTTTAAGGAGAGTATACCGGATGTGGTCATGGAGGCATATAAGGAGGGCTTGGATATTAGGAGTGTGGTTGAGAGACTTGGTTTGAAGACGGGAGTGGATTATGGGGAGGTTAGGGGCTATTTGATGGAGCAACTCAAGAATAGGGATGATTTAAAAGCACTACCGAAAAATATACTTGTTAAGCGTCTAATGGCTATAGCTATGTCTAAATATAGGGGGAGCGTGGATCCTAAGAGGGTTTTGGATATTGTGGAATCGTTGGTCGGGGATCTGGATTGAAGGAGGTTCGTGAAGGCAGTATCTACCTGAGGATTAGGATAGGGGGTAATGAGTTGGAGGTCTCCGGGGGATATGATGAGGTTATGGAGCTGGTTAAGTCCCTCATGCCATACCTAACTGGTGCACAGTCAAGTGATGTGAGGGTGGAGCAACGTCCCCAAGAGGAGGAGGTGATTGCTGGCGACCTTCCAGATGTCAAGATTAAGAGTGGTGAGCCGTTGACCCAGATCCTCACCAAGTTCTTCTCCACGGATTGGGGTAAGAAGCCTAGGCAGTTGAAGGAGATTATAGACCTGCTTGAGTCTTATGGGGTGTATTACCCTAAGTCGACTATAGCTGTCTCGCTTAAGAGGCTTGTTCAGAGGGGTGTCATTAGGAGGTTGAGGGGTAGGGATAAACATTATCTATATGTCTCTGCAAATGTCTCGGTTGGTGAGGCCGATTGACCGATAAGATATCTGCGAGGATAGTTTATGGTGACTTGGTATATGAAGTATCTGGCTCCGCCGAGGAGGTTATTAAGTCTGTATTGAAATGGATGTCTACAGTAATACCTTCATTCGACTTATTTAGGAGTCTATCGGTGGATATTGACTATGTAAGGCTGTCGGAGTCACTATCTAAATATGTTATGATATCTGGGGAGGGCGACATAATCTTTAAGGAGGAGCCTCCCAAGAAGCTCTCATTAGGAAATAGGGTGTTGATTGCCCTGGGGGTTGCGAAGTTATCGAATGTAGCTGGGAGGAGGGATGCACCTAGCCTAACCCTTAGGGAATTGACGGTTATACTTGGTAAACCCTCTAAAACTATATCTTCAAGGCTTAGCGAGTTACATTATGATGGCTATGTCAGGAGGATAAAAATGGGTGGGACTGTACACTATGAGATAACTGTGAAGGGTCTGCTTAAACTTATGAATATATAGCTCTGTATAGGCAGTTATTGCCTAATTTTATATGGAATCTTCTGGACATATTGATATTTCCTGGCCCTACCCATCCTAGTCAACTTACCCTCGCGTACCAACGCGTTTAGGGCGTGGGATATCGCGCTACGGTCATAGTTATATCCTCTTCTAGATAATTCGCTCCAGACCTCCCCAAGCCTCCTATTTGACTGGAACCAACCCTCCATCCATAGCTTCTCAACAGCCTCTTTACATGTTAATGGCCTAAAATCGGTCGTTGCCCCAGTATCAACCTCCCCCAATGTATCCAATATCCTCTTGATCGCCTCGTTTAATTGGCTGGGGGCACACTCTATCTCGACATCAATACCCTTTATATTCAATTTAACCTTAACCTTATCCTCAGTCATATCCACCAACTAAATAATAAATTGAATAAAGATTTAAATATTTATTTATTCAATATAATTCATGAATTAAAATGAATATTCATGATAAATCAATAACTGGTACGAGACGAGATGGATATAGAGTTATAGATATACTTATGGAGACACTTAAGTCTGTTAAGGGGAAGAGTGTAGTTGCATTGTCCCCTAATAATGGTTTCAGCGATCTCTCTCCCCTTTTCCTATATGATGGGGCGGATATTGATGATGGTGCGGTTATTAAGCTTTCTGGTGGTATATCTGACTATACTGTTGTGGGTTTGGATTCGTCTATTGTGTTGGTTGGGGAGGCGTGTGACGGCTTTCTATTTGGGATAAAGGGGGCGTTTGTGGCGGAGGTTGGTGGTGAGTATAGGATTCATCGGTTCGGCCCATTTCCATTCTATTATAATGATGAGGTGGTCTCGGTTATTAGCCGTCTCGATGGCTTTACGTCTCTACGGATGCTTTGGAAGAGGTATCCCGATCTATCGATGGCTAAGAGGCTGACAATAATATTCTTTGAATATTTATTGGCTGAGCTAGCGTCAAGTATGTATAGGGCTTCCCTAATAGTTATAGATGGTTCTCTCTCTATGATGCGTTTCCTAGGCCTATCTATATTGAAGAATCTTATAGATATGGTTAAAGGCTCTGGTGGTCATTTAATCGGGGTTGCTAAGAGAACCAGGCTTGTGAGGCGTTTCCCTTGGTTGTTCAGCGCCGTTGCTAGGGTTGGTGAGCCTTGTGTAGTTAAGGTTCCTATTGATGGCTTGGATAATTTTTATGAAGTCTTTATAGGTGTCTTTAGGCCTGGTGGTGTTCCTCTAAGGGTTGATGTGGCCTCTTCTGGGGGTGATGCGGTTAAGGTCTTGAATAATATCTATAGTGCTGGCCATACTTCCCACGGCTATCTAGAGGTGCTTAAGGAGGCTCATATCGTGTCTAAAATGTCTACTGGGGAGGTTATTGCGTTGAAGAGGTTTCTCGAGGATAGGTATGATGTTAGGTTCATAAATTCTTTTGGCTTGAGGGACGTTATTTTCGGGGCTTACAATTGCAGTTTGGGTGGTAATGGTGAAGGTATATAGAAAGGATGGCGATACTCTGGATATACTTGTGTTTCCGCATGAGGTTATACGTAAGGGGGAGTATTTATTGGTTAGGGATGAGGAGAAGGATTACTCTTTAGTCGTCCAAGTAATCGACATTAAATATATAGATTCCCCTGGTATATTGGATGAGCTTGTTAGGGAGGGCCTCCTCTCGGGTTCGACTGTCTATGAGAATGATCTTATTAATGTTGGTAGGGCCTCAAAGTTTATTAAGGATACTAAGCTTGCTACGGCTGTTATTAGGGGGTCGATTAGGGGCGGGGTTTTCTCATCTATATATAATGACCTTCCATCTAGGGCCGATTCTAGGGTTGAGAGGGTCTCAACATCAAGGGTTCTATCGATGGTTTCGAGGGGTTCCGGTAGGCTTAGGATAGTTCTCGGTAGGGATTTCGATGGAAATCTGGTTCATATCCCTGCGGAGGGGCTCGACGGCTCCCTCACATTAATTACCGGTATGAAGGGTTCTGGTAAGTCGCATTTGGCGAAGTTACTGGCATCTAGCCTGGTTAGGTATGGTGCGCCTATACTTATATTTGATTTGAATGGTGAGTATCTTGGGTTGGCTAATGAGAAGTTGGTCGAGGTATTCGAGGGTGGTAGGAATCTATTCTTTTCGTTGGAGTATCTGGGTAGGGATGCTACTTTAGATATTATGGTAAATGTATTGGGTCTACCCGGTGTTTCAGCCAATTTGTTTAGTGAGGTTTGGGATATCGCTGTTAGAAGGGGATATGGAATAACTATAGATGGTTTGATCAATGTGATTAATAATTATGTTAGGAACCTTATGATTAGGGATGCATTGATATCTAGGCTTATGATACTTAAGTCGTGTAGATTTATTAGGGACGGCTCTTCGACTAGGCTGGAGGATCTCTTCGATAAATATAGGGGGGTTATAGTTAACTTGAGGGGTTTGTCGTCGGTTGAGAGGAAGGTCTTGGTCGAGATCTTTCTTAGTAAGCTTGTGGGTCTGCTGGAGAGGGATGTTATTCCTCCTCTTTTCCTATTTGCTGAGGAGGCTCATCTATATGTGAGGGATACCTACTGGGAGGATATTGTTACTAGGATGCGTCATTTTGGGCTGTTCGTGGTCTTTATCACTAATCAGCCGGACTCCCTTGGGCATGAGGTGTTTAGGCAGCTTGATAATATCTTTATATTTCGTTTCCAGAATGACCACGACCTTGATATGTTGAGTCGGATCTCCAATGTCGATGGTGCTACTGTTAAGTCTATCGCTAAGGATCTCGATAGGGGGCGTGTATTAGTGGTGGGTAATGTGGTTGGTAATATTCCTTCTGTTGTGGAGGTTAGTAGGCTTGATTATCCAGCGTTTGGTGATACTAAGAGGGTTTTTGACTATGTCGTGTCAGCTTCGCCTGAGTGAGCTATATATATGTATGCTCCTCTGGAATATTGTGATAATATTTAGTGTTATAATGATGGTTAGGGGGAGTAATGTATCCAGTCCTATTAGCATATATAGGACTAGGATGGCTGATATACCTATTATTCTCTCGGCCCTCTCCATTAGCCCTACCCCTGCCATGTCCACACCCACTGATTCGCCTTTGGACCTAGAGTAGCTAATTAATATTGATGTTGCTATGTATATGTATGCGAGGTCCCATCTAACGATTCCGGTATAGCCTAATGCCAGTATGTATATGGCTTCACCCAGTCTATCTATCATCGAGTCTATGTAGCTGCCCCACCTGGTTACCTGGTTTGTGGCTCTCGCTAGAGGGCCGTCGAGGGCGTCCATCAAGTTACCTACTATGAATAGGAGTATAGATATTGCTAGTGGGTTGGGGGCCGGGCCGTATACCAGCCATATCGATGCCAATATAATTATTATCAAACCTGTTAGTGATATGCTCCACGGCTTTACTCCAGTTTTTGCTAGGGTTAGGGCTATGGTGTTGATGTATTTCTCAATGTTTCTCCTGAATCTATTTAGCATCTAGATACACCGTTGTCTATATGGATGGCTCGGGCCTATGATATATATTTTGCTACTGGATTAATTATTTTATTAATTTCTGTTGATGTAGCTGGTGTCACTGATGGCTGAGGTGTGTGGTGTAGAGGGCTGTGGGAAGGAGGCTGTTAGGTCTCTCTCTATAAATAAGGTTAGGGAGGCCGGTTTGGATGCCAAGCCGAGTGGGCGGAGGATCTATTTATGTAAGGAGCATTATAAGGAGTATAAGAAGCGGAGGAAGAAGTTGGATAGGCTTGAGAGGATGAGGTGGAAGCATGTCTGAGGTCTCTCTTGATGAGGTTGTGGTTGGGGAGCATTATGTATTAACCCCTGATGGCAAGATTTATTATCCTGAGGAGTTCACGGGTGGTGATGAGGGGTTTCGGGCCTTATTAGCCAAGGAGGCCTTGGGGGAGAGGCGTAGTTATAAGCGTTCACCCCATATCGATATTATGAAGAGGCTTAAGCTGGCTGAGGTCGAGCCATTGAGCGACGCTGGCCACCTAACATATTTGCCTAAGGGGGCTTTGGTGACCGATCTATTGATGGATTATAGCTTGAGTGTGGTTAGGAGGATTGGGGGGATCCCGGTCAAGACTTCAATCATGTATGATTTGAATATCCCTGCTATTAAGGAGCATGCTAACCTTTTTGGGCAGAGGATGTATAAGGTTAAGCCTTTTAAGAGGGAGTTTGTGCTTAGGTATGCCGCTTGTTTCGGGCAGTTCGCCCTTCTTCGGAGGCATTATTTGACTCATAGAGATCTGCCCCTCAGGATATTTGAGTTGGCCGATAGTTATAGATATGAGCAGAGGGGTGAGGTTACTGGGTTAGCAAGGCCTAGACGCTTCTATATGCCGGATCTACATATTCTGACGGCGGGTTTGGAGGAGGCTATGGCGGAGTTCAAGAATATATTTAAGTTAATTATTGATGAGGGTCAGAAATTCGGATGGACATACTACAATCTATATAATGTTGTTGAGGATTTCATGATGGAGCGTTTCGATTTCCTGGTGGAGCTTGTTAGGATGGAGGGTAAGCCTGCATTGATTTATGTGGTTGAGTCTGGTAAGTATTACTGGGTTATCAATATAGAGTTTCATTATATAGACTCGCAGGGTAGGCCTCTGGAGACGGCCACCGTCCAGATAGATATCGGTAATTCGAGGAGGTTCGGAATTAGATATCATGATGTGGATGGGTCGGTGAAGTATCCAGTGATCCTCCATACGGCTATCCATGGTAGTGTTGAGCGCTTCCTATATGAGTTTTTGGAGGAGGCGGCTAAGATGCAGAATAGTGGTAAGAAGCCTATGTTACCAGTTTGGCTTTCACCTACCCAGGTTAGGATTATACCTGTATCTAGTGCCTATCTAGACTATGCATATAATATTCTGCTGATGATTAGGGATGCCGATATTAGGGTTGATATAGATGATAGGGATATATCGTTATCGAAGAAGGTTATGTATGCCGAGAGGGAGTGGGTTCCATATATAGTTGTTATTGGCGAGAAGGAGGTTAAGAGTAATAGGCTGACTGTTAGGGTTAGGAGTATGGGTGGCAAGGCTGTCGAGATGACGTTGGATGAGTTGATAGATAGGGTTAGGGGGGAGTTGGATGGCTATCCGTTTAGGCAGTTATATTATAGTGAGAGGCTGTCAATGAGGCCCGAATTTATATAGGTCTATAGCTTGAAGAACTGGTCTAGGCTCCTGAACTGTCTCTTCATCTGTATTTCCTTTATGTCGATATCCATGGCTTCTAGGATCTGGCTTAGCGTAGACCTTAGCAACTCAATATACTTATCTACATCGACTTCCTTATATGACCTAACGAGTTCTAGTGGTGATGCACCGTCTTGATCCCTTGTCTTTATAATCTTTATTATAGTCCCTGGGCTTATATCTATCCCCAATGCCCTCCTTAGTTTCCTGGCGGCCTTTACATGCTGTGGAGTTGTTTTTGTATATGCGTGTAGGGGCTTACTTAGGGTTACAGCTATTGCTAAATCTTGTATGGATACATCCCCGTTTCTTAGTCTTGCCTCGGCCTTCAAGACTATGTCTTTAATGTCTTCCTTCGCCTTGTTGAACTCATCCTTTGTATTGACGTTCTTCAGTATGCTTAGGACTTGGTAGAATATCTCCTTTATGAAGGGTGGTGTGCTGCTCTTTTTCCCGAGTAGCCCCTTTACATCTATAGTTCCATCTGTTAATACCCCGAAGTAATTCTTCTTCCTCCTGCTGAATACCACATATCTATATACCTTGTCTATATCTAGTTTGAGTCTGATCTCCTTCTCCACTCTACTGATGAACTTGTCTAGAAGCTCCAGATCGGGGTCTTTGATGAATAGGCTGTCTGTATCTCCATATATGACTTTTAGCCCCATCTTCCTCGATATATCTATCGCCTTCATTATGGCGTTTCTGCCTAGGATGGTTGTTGCTTCAGCGGC
>WAMZ01000007.1 GCA_015522055.1 Candidatus Geothermarchaeota archaeon | reverse complement strand
TATATCCGAGTGTGAGGGGGAACCCTCCGGATCTAATGGTATACTTCGACAATCTATATTGGAGGTCTGCTGGGACCATGGGGTATAGCGACTATTATCTACCTGAGAATGATACGGGGCCCGACGACTCTGTCCACGATTACCATGGAATATATATATTTTCTGATGGGGGGCTGAGGACTAGGGGTGAATATAGGGACCTAAATATATATGACATATTCCCAAGTATATTGGACTACTATGGGGTTAAGTATGGTGGGGAGGTGCGTGGATCCAGCCTATTAACGGATGTTCTCTAGCCCAGTTTGATCCCAACATATCTCCTTAGGATATTCTTCGTTAGCTCCCTGACCTCCTTATCAATACTATAGATTACTATTATGTATATCGCCATCGCTGATATGGCGGCGAGCCCTATATATAGGCTTCTATACTTTGGTATTGGGTATATTAAGGCTATACTGAGTAGGGATGCAGATAGATATTTGGCCACCCTACTAAACAGTTTCTTGGCATCCACCACGGATAACATCTTGATACCTATTAGTAGGAACATTGTTGATGTGGCGCCTAGGTGTGACAGTGCCATACCTATTATGCCTAGTATTGGGTATAGAATGATTATGAGTATTGCTGAGACGGCCACCGAGATATATATGTAGATTAGTAGCCGCATCATCTCGCTCCTCAAGAGTCTATTTATGTCTATGGTGTATTCTTTATCAATGTCCTCCATCCCTACTATGATCCTTGTGCCTATTATGTTGAGCAGGTATATGAACATGGATACTGATAGTATCGCGAGGGGGATGCGTGCATCGACATACTTATTCCACCCGAATAGATATACGACGGAGTCGGAGTATATTGCTAGGCCTAGTGTGGTTGGTATCGCTATTAGGAGTGTGAGGTCTAGGACTTTATATGTATTCTCGGCTGGGTCTCCCCCCTTGAGTAGGGCTGGTACGAGTGCTATGGATAATGCACTTGAGAACTGGATGAGTCTCGAGGCTCTATACGCCATATTATATGATGGTAGGCCTCCTATGTCGCCTAGGGCTCCCATGACAAGTAGCTGAATATTAGTTATCAGGACTATGGATAGGGATAGTAGGATGGGGTACCATGCACCCTTCCCCCACTCCTTTATTAAGCTTAGGTCCACCTCCTCCTCGAGTTCAGCCCTATTGGGTCTATATAGGATTATCGAGACGACTATATTGGATACGACGAATGTAGCTAGGAGGCCGGTTATACCAGCTATATATATCAATGCAACTCCTAGGGATGCCTTGATTAGGGATGTTACTATCGGGTCTATTCCGAGGTACTGGGGCCTCTGCATCGCGGTGGTCCTGATAATCGATGAGTATATATATGATGATACTATGTATGCCGCCGAGACGGTAAGTATATATAGATATGCGTCTCCAAATAGGCTTGCCTGCCCTATTATTATAGCTATGAGGATCGCAGCTATGGGGATTGATAGGAGTAGGTTCGCGATCATCAGGCTCTTCAGACACTTCCTGCCCCTGGCTATCATTCTGCTTGCCCAGAAGTTGAATCCCGACTTGAATACATCGGCCGCCATCCACAGGCTACCTATATAGCCATATATGCCGTAATCTATGGCTGGTAACACCCTGGCTACATATATGGTGAATAGGATGGATATTATGTATGCGGCTACTTGGGCGGCGAAGTAGTATACGCCAGACCTCCTTACACGTATGGTTGACAACTCTATCTACACCTATCTCTTTATTAGGTGGATGTAGGTTAGGAGCCCAACTATACTCTTACCGTCTATCACCTCTCTATATAGCATGTCTGGAATCTTATCTGGCTGGATTGCCATGGTCTCGATTATCTCATCCTCCTCGGGCTCCATACCTATATACTCTAGGTCCTTTGCTAGGAATAGGTGCATGAACTCGTCGCTGTATCCTGGTGATACGTAGAAGGAGCCTATGAAGGTTATTTCCCCGGCTCTATATCCAGTCTCCTCCAGGAGCTCCCTCTTTGCAGCCTCATACATATTTTCTCCATCGTCTATCCTACCGGCCGGTAGCTCAAGTATCCACCTATTTATAGCGGACCTATATTGCCTAAGCATAAGTATCCTACCATCTTTCAGCAAGGGTAGTATGACCACGGACTCCCCAAAACTCACTAGGTCGGTCTCTATCGTCTTATCCCCAGCCTCTAGTATCCTCTTCAGGAGCTTTACCCTACGCCCCCTACAAAGCAATACATCCTCCACGATTCTTATATTCATAAACCTACACACCTAGGTCGGTTGTTGAATAGTATCTAGGGCGGCTAAGATTATAAAAACAATTACCGGGTTATATTATTAAAGTTGGGTATCCCCGGTGTATATATTGATGAGGGATAGGGCTAGGCAGATAATAGATGGTATCGGCGACAGTAATGTAATTATAATCTCGCATTGGGATACGGATGGCCTATGCTCAGCGGTTAAGCTCTGGGGCTATTTTGGGAGGGAGACGGATCTATATACCCCACCTATAGGGCGGTACGACATCCCCGGGGATGAGATGGATATATTCGGTGGATATGATTATATTATCGTTACCGATATTGCTTTGCCGGGCCGAACCATAAGTAGGCTATCGGAGTCGGCGGCTAAACATGTGTTGGTTATAGACCACCACTACCACCCTGATAGGGGAGATGCAATTTATGTAGATTATAAGATGCCAAACGGATTGAACTTCTACTCCAACACCCTATTGATAGATGATCTACTAGGCCTAGAGGGTGATATAATAACCGCCCTGGGGCTAGTAGGTGACTATAAACATGAGATAAGGAATACTGAGCTTTACGGCTGGGTGAGGGATATAGCATATAGGGAGGGCTTGTCGATTGAGGACCTATATAGATTGACGCTCCTCATAGATTCTAACCATATCGTGAATGATAGGGAGGCTGTATATAGGGCGGCCCACACCATATATGAATATAGGAACTCTATACCAAAGTTGCTGGATAATGATGAATGGATATCTAAATATAATTCTATAGAGGAGGCTATCGAGAGGGTTGTTGGTGAGGCTTCGCCCGACGACAGTATAGTTTATCATAGGTTCAGCTCTAGATACTATATTATATCGAAGGTTGGTAGGCGCCTCTCCAGCATCTATAGAGGTAAGGTTATTATACTGGTTAACGATGGCTTCGACGATAGTTATGACCAGGTATATATCAGGATATCTGGGGGCGGCGATGTATTCCCATTGATAGGGGAGGGGAAGAGGCGTGGATATGTATGTGGTGGTAAGTGGAATGTGGCTGGCTTCATAGTACCTAAGCGTGAGTCCATGGGTTTCATAGAGTATATCATGGGGTGGGTTAAGGCGAATCTTGTGGGGTAGCCGTTACATCTCTATTTAAGGCGACGCCCATATCTATAATTATTTGGTGGCTTCTATGCATAAGCCTATACCAGTCCAATATCTTGATAGGCTTATATACCCGGTTATCCCGGCCTTCGTCGTGGTTTCCTCGGGTGATAGGGTCGGTGGGCTGCTCGCTGCTTGGTGGACCCAGCTATCCTTCAAGCCGCTCCTCGTGGGGGTGGCTATAGCGCCGGAGAGGTATACATATAGACTTCTATGTAGCTCGGATAGATTCAGTATAAACTTGGTTGGCTTCGAGTATGTAGATTCTATGCCCTATATAGGTGATGTCTCTGAGAGGTTCCTTAAGGACAAGATTAGGAGGGCTGGATTCAATATTGGGTGGAATGAGGAGTATGGGGTCCCCTATATAGAGGAGGCCCATGGATATATAGCATTGAGGCTCATAGATAGGAGGCCATATGGGGACCACGACCTATTCGTGGGTGAGGTCTTGGCGGCCTACGCCGACGACGCATTCGTAGACGGTATGTGGGACTTATCAAGATACCGACCCATAATGTATCTAGGAAGGACCCGTAGACCGGCCAAGGTGAAGCGTGTATATGTAACCTTCAAGGAATTCACTAGGAGGGACTTGGAGTTTGCTGGTGGTGAGCTTAAGAAATATTCCGAATCTAGATATGCCGTCCTGAATAGGCTTAGAAATATCTATAGGAAATATAAGGATGCTGATAGGGAGGTATTGGAGGGGAAGTTTAGGGAAGTCCTACGCGAGTATGGATTGGATGATGAGGATGTAAAATACTATATCGAGGAGCTTAGCAGGACGGCCTAACCAAATAGTAGACCACCAACCAATACAACCTCATTAGAGTAATTAACTGATTTCAAGCCTAAATCCACCTATTAATTACATAGGCTATATATCCGGAGAGCCGGAGGAATATACTTACCATAGATATATACATGGAGAACCCTTCCTATCCCTAAATGAGCTTTTGAATATAACATTGTTTAATTATGCAAAAATATTTATTTTATAATGTTGAGAATATGAGAACAATATCTATAATCCTGTTTTTAATAATTCTAATGTTTGGTATCGTCGATGTATTGGCATTTTACCATGGTGGTGTGGGTGGAGGGGATTCCGTCGAGACGGCTGACATAGATTTCATGGTTGAACCAGCTAATCCAGTTGCTGGTGAGACGATTACAGCCACGTTCCTCGCGGTTGATAGTGGAGGTAATGTGATTAGGCATATAGACTATAGGGTTAGGGTGTCTCTCGGTGGCGAGCTTAAGTTTGAGAGGGAGTTCCATGACCATGAGGGGGATCTGAAGGTCATATTTGTCCCTGGTGATGGATCGATATCGGTTTCGGGCTCGCCGGAGGAGGGTGGGGTATATACGGTTAACGGCCCCGTCTTCACGGTTGAGGGAACATATAGTATTGAGGTATCGATAGTTGGTATAGAATTCTCCCCAATAACGCCGATCACTAAAACCTATACGCTGGGTGTGGGCATGGCCCAATCCACGCCTGCGGATAATGGGCCTGCATCGGGGGTTGAGGAGCCTTCGGTGGAGGAGCCGGGGCCAGCCGGTGGAGGTACCAATAATATCTTGGTTGTTTTCGGAGCCCTAGGTATAGTTGTGGTTATCACATCGATATATCTATTTAGGAGGGGTAGATAAACCTATGTTGAGCGGGGGTGGCTTGAAGAGCCTCGTTGATGAGCTGCCCCGCCTTACACTAGGTATAGTATTCATACTCTGGGGTATAGATAAGGTTATTGATCCGGGGAAGTATATTGCGTGGATAAGTGTGACTTGGAGAGTTAGGATGTTCATACCCCCATTCCTATCCATAGAGTCTTTCCTATGGATAATAACGGTCTTGGAGCTGGTGGTGGGAGCCCTATTAGCAATTAAGATGCTCGTTAAATATATCTCTATAGTGGTCTCAATACTTCTAGTATTCTTCCTCTTGTTTGCCGGGCCCCCAATGAGTTACCCCCAGGACATCGCCCTATTAGGAGTCTCGATATGGCTATACTATAACCATCGTGGTGAATCGACACTCACTAAATAAACCACCACCCCATCAGGTAACCAGTTAGATATAAGTCATTAATAATTGACCCCATTTTTTCTTTATAATCCTTGGATGACTAGATATTATTTTTAATGTTTCATGATACTGTAGACCTAATATTCTTTCTCGTACTCTTCACCGAGGCTATCCTAATAATCTTTATAGCTATATCAATATTTTTTCCTAGGTGGAGGTTCTGGCCTCCCGGCGGTTTAGGCGCTAAGTTCATATTGGTCTGGCTACTAACATTCATTAGCATCGGTGGACTTGTGGCTCTAGCTATACTAACATGGGATACATATATAATCAAGAATATTTTCCTAAGAATAGCTGGTGTGGTATTATTTATAGGTGGTAATGCCCTAGCTATATGGGGCTTGGTGGAGCTGGGTACATATGCATCGAGTGGCTTAGAATATAGGCTTGTCACGACAGGCCCATATAGATATACTAGGAACCCCCAGTACCTAGGTGACATTATCGCACTCGCCGGGGCTATACTCTTAGTAAACTCATTCTATTTCACAGTTGCCTCAGGGTTAGGTATAATTATCTTCTATATGCTTCCCTATGCCGAGGAACCCTGGCTTCGCGAGAAGTATGGAGATGAATATTTAGAGTATTGTAGGAGGGTGCCTAGATTCATAGGCATACCTCGTAGTAAACATAAAACCAAATATGGTAAGTAATTTTCGAACAATATAGGAGGATTACTTGTCACTGGTGGCGGCGTCATCGTGGTGCATAATCATCACTGATCAGTGTAGGTCAGTCCAATCATCCGCCAATAAAAATTTGGTAAGGCTAGATTTTTAAAGTATGTAATGTTATGTTGACACATGTTTTGATCGAGGTAAGGTATAGATCTCTTCCCGAGTAGGTGTAGGGCTCATATCCCTCAACCTCAATGTATCCATGGTATGCATCGAAGTATTCACCGTCGAGGAAGTACCTCTTCCTGAATGACCTTGAGACGCTGAATCCATAGTCCCTTAATCTATCGATTAATCCACCCATATACCCCGGTACATCGATAAATTCTATATATCTATGCCCCCTAGCCCTACCTATCTTATAAATATAGTCCATCAACTCCGTGAATATATCCGGCTCTATACAGATGTTTCTCATTGTAAATGTGCAGAATCTATCTAGCCCATCCTCTATCCTGACCAGCCCCTTTATCTCCCCATCGATTCTTGTTACCAAGCTTCTACCCATACTATATATGTATTTCTTAAGGTCATCCATCGGTGGTGGGTCGATATAGCCTATTGATAACGCTTTGTCCACATCACACAAATAATTCAATATATCCCTATAATCCTCTTCATATACCCAGTAAGTCTTCATCAGGCACATCAATTACTGCTGATATGTTAATAAATTTTAGAAGTATTATTTCTAGATGGACCTTAGTTTATCTACTCCAATATCCATGTCATATATCTCATACTAATAATTATTTTTCTGATTAGTTTGGTTGTTGAAGGTGGTATAATGGTGTCTAAGAAATACGAGGATAAAATTTTGGATATGTTGAAAAATTATAGGGTTATTGCTAAGAAGGTTAAGGAGATAGTTAGTGAATATGATGATTCTGCTAGGGTGTATGTGTTTGGGTCGGTGGTTAGGGGGGATTATACTGGGTCTAGTGATATCGATATCTTGATTGTGACCGACAAACTTGATATAAAGTATGATTTGATGGTTAGGATTTATATGGAGTTGGATGCCCCTATTCAGCTACATATTGTTTCTAGGGAGCTGATGGAGGGTTGGTATATGAGGTTTATCGAGGAGGATGAGCTGGAGGAGATTAAATAGTGTCGCCTAGACATATATAATTTTGGAGTCGTGGCCAAGCAGCTCAACGAATTCATATAACCCTATTACTCTATCGACATCCTCTATTAAATCATCTAGGATTATGTTGTGTATCGCCATTGAAGATGGGCATACATAGATTTTTCCACCCATTCTCCTAAACTCGGCTATCTGCTCTGATATCTTTGGTACAACACCTTCCTCGATACCCTTTCTTATATCCCTGGATACCTCATCGTCGATGCATGGCTCTGGATGATCTACCCTCTCCTTGGTGAGCCTCCTTACTCCATCGTTCCCGAATAGTATGTATACCTCGTCTCCCTTGGCTGCATATGTTATTCCGATACTTAATGCATATGATACCCTCTCATATAGTGAGGTGTTGATTATTATGCCTATCTTCAAAATATTTACACCTTTCTCTCCCTGATCTCCTGGGCCCACTGTAGGAGTGGAACTCCCTCCCTCCTTGCCTTATCTATGCTCTCGGCTATCCTCCTCAGCTCATCCTCTGTTAATCTCTCCATGAATATGCCTAGACCTTCGCAGGTAACTGGGTGGGGTAATATATCGTTGCGTATCATCTTAGTTATCTCCTCCGCCTCTTCATCCGTCATGTATCCCTTCCCGAGTATCTGGGCTATCTTCCTACCGGCCCTGATTACCCTATCATGCTCCTCCAGAAGCCTATTGTAGTACTCTTCGCCGAAGAACTTCTTGAGTATTGGGTACATCGTCTCCTCCTCGGCCCTGAAGTGTGGGCCTCCAAGCTTATCTAGCTCTAGTAGCATCTCTAGGGCTGTCTCTGCATCCTTCTTCTCCACCGCCTCTAGAAGCTTTAGGAGGATGTCCCTAACCATCTTATGGTCCTTATTCATCTCTTGGATGGGGTCGAGGGTGGCGGACATAAGATTCTACACCAATAATTGATTAAATACATGTTTTAATAAGGATTTAGATTCACAATATTCTAATATTATATTATTTGGTATGTCGGTTAGGAGGGGGCTTTTATTCCTATCTAGGGAGTGGGTCTCGAGGGCTGTTGCGGAGATAGAGCGGGCTAAGAAGCATGATGAGGAGGTTAGGAGGAGGACATCGGAGTTCACTCTACGCGTAGCATACTTCGTCGACGGTATCCCCGATGAGTTGAGGAGGCTCTATGGCAGTGATAACCTTGTTATAGTTATTGGGCTTGATGAGGGTAGGCTGAAGGAGTTTAGGGTCGAGGGTGTTGGTGAGGATTATGATGTGGGTGAGGTTGATTATAGGATAATGAGTAGCTACGATACCTTGAAGAGGATATTCTCCGGTGAGATAAATGTTGTGCAGGCCTATATGAATAGGCTTGTCAAGATAGACCCCTTCTACAAGCTCTATGTAAATCCTAGGTTCACGGCAAAATCCTTGACCACTGTATCCATGCTACTTGATATAATTAGGAGGAGGATAGAAACCATATATCTCTAGGATTAAAAATTCTCTAAGTAATTCTTTCGTCGGAGATCAACTACTGTTTTTACTTTAGGTGATGCTGTTGAGCTATTCGTTTAAATAATTCATCTTCGTTTAGACTTTCCATTTTGGAAATCATAATGGATTTAGGTTGCCCTCGATATATAGTGTCTGGTGCATCCTAGATTGGCGCATATATTGTTGGATGGTGTCTCGAAGATATATAGGAGGGGGGCGTCGGAGATCCGTGCATTGGATAATGTGAGTCTGGAGATTGGTAGGGGTGAGTTCCTAACCGTTATAGGCCCGAGTGGCTCCGGTAAGACTACACTTCTAAACATTATAGGGGGTATTGATTTACCCACGTCCGGCCGTGTAGTGGTTGATGGTATAGATTTGACGGACCCCAGTGTCGACTTAACAATGTATAGGAGGAGACATGTGGGCTTCATATTCCAGTTCTTCAACCTAATACCCAGTTTGACGGCCCTTGAGAATGTGGAGTTAGCGGCTGAGCTTGTTGAGGAGCCGCTGGATCCTAGGGCTGTCTTGGAGGATGTGGGGCTCGGTGATAAGCTGGATGCATATCCAGGTGAGCTGAGTGGTGGTGAGCAGCAGCGTGTAGCTATAGCTAGGGCTCTAGTGAAGAATCCACCGATACTCCTTTGTGATGAGCCGACGGGCGAGCTCGATTTTGAGACTGGTAGGAGGATACTACATTTGATTAGGGAGATAAATCGCAGGTATGGTAAGACGGTCGTCTTGGTGACTCATAATACTCCTATCTCTAAGACTGCTGATAGGGTGGTTAGGCTTAGGAGCGGAGTCGTTGTTGAGGACTATAGGGTGGAGGAGCCTATAGACCCCCTCTCTATAACTTGGTGATATATCAATGGATATGCTCAACCTGAAGCTCCTAAGAGATATTTTTAATAATAAGAGGCAGTTCGCAGGAGTTGTCATTATCGTAGCGGTTGGAGTCGGCTTTTTCGTAGCGCTCCTAACTAGTTACTATAACCTGAACTACTCTATTGAGAGGCCCTATGTGGAGCTGGGTTTCGCGGATATATGGATGAGGACCTCTCCCATGGATAGAAGTGAGTTTATTAGGTTGTTGTCGGGTATAGATGGAATTGCTGATTATGAGCTTAGGATCGTAGTTGAGAAGCCCGTGGTTGTGGGGGAGGATGGTGAGACGATATCTGGTAGGATAATATCGATACCCAATGGTGGAAACCCCCGCATAAATGGTATATTAATTGTTGAGGGTGGTTTCGAGGATGGGCGTAACGTTGTATATGTTGAGAGGGGGTTCGCGAGACACCATGGTATTAAGGTGGGTGACACCATCTACTTCAAGAATGGGAGTGGCTTGATCGGGTTTAGAGTGGCAGGTATCGTAGTTAGCCCTGAGTACCTATGGCCGGCCAAGAGTATATTGGAGCATATGCCGGATGTTCTGCGTAGGTGGGGAGTATACTTCATGCCTGAGTCGGCTCTCGAGGAGCTGTATGGATTGGAGGGATTGGCCAATGACGTGGTTATCAAGGTTGAGGATGGGTATGACGTCGATGAGGTTATGATTGAACTGGATAGGGTTTTCTCTGGATATGGTGTTGAGGAGATTGTATCGAGGGATGAGCAGCCCAGCAACTATATAATTGTTCTCATGGTGGAGTCTCTACGCTCCCTGGCGATAGGTATCCCCCTCTTCTTCCTAACCATCTCGGCCATCGCTACATATATAGTTCTAAGTAGGATTATCCAGATACAGACTCCAATCATAGGGCTCTTGATGGGCCTAGGCTATAGTAAACGTAGGGTAGTAATACACTACTTCAAATACTCGCTTGTTACTGGTCTAGTGGGCCTCGGCCTAGGTATTGTGGTGGGTATACTATCGTCATACCCTATTACGGAGATATTCGCCTCCCAGATAAGCCTACCAATAATCTATTCTAGGATATACCCCGATGTGATATTGGCTGGGGCGGGGTTTAGCCTCGCCTTCGTATGCGGCTCAGGGCTATACACCGCATATAGGGTGTCGAGGCTGAGGCCCGTCGAGGCGATGAGGTACTCGGGTATAAATATTGGGTCTTCACCCGGCCCTAGGTTCAGGAACTTATTTCGGGGGCTGCCGAACCTAGTTAGGCTCCCATTTAGGAGTATGTTTAGGCGGTGGAGCAGAACTATCTATACAATCTTGGGCCTCGCCCTAAGCTTCTCAATGATAGTTATCCCGATGGCGTTCTTCGACTCCATGGACAACTCTATAAACCAGTTCTTCGGGGATGTGCAGAAATATGACCTAAAGATATACTTCTCCAGCCCAAGTAACACAACCATATTAAATAATATATCTAGTATGCCTGGCGTGGCCATAGCTGAGCCGTCTATAGAGGCCTATGTTAGGGTGGACCTCGGTGGTGGTAAGGAGACTGTGGTTGTTAGGGGCGTCGAGAGAGGCTCTAGGCTGGTTGGACTTAATGTTATTGAGGGTGGTGGGCCGGAGGGTGTCTATCTATCAAGGGCATTTCTATTTAAGGGGGGTTTAGAGACGGGTGATAGGATTGTGCTGGATCTGAGGCCTATAAACTCGATGTACTGGAGGCTTCTCAACGAATCTAGGGATGAGGCCTATAGAGAGACTCTATCGATGCTTGAGGAGCTCTATCAGAATCTAACGATATACAGAGACTATTTATATATGGTCCATCAAGGTATCTCTGAGGCTAAGGATGGCGTTGCTGGGGCCTCGAAAATTGTATATGGTGTGCCGAGCCTCTACATATCTATATGGAGGTCCATCGTCCTAGATAGCGCTGGGTCAGGCAACACCACCATAGACGTTTATCTAGTGAATACGATGGCGCTGGAGACCACCCTTGGGGAGTTGGTTGATGCATTTGGGCTTGAGGGGGAGGGGCTTGTTTATGCCGAGCAATATCTGTCCATATATGCTGGTCTATGGAATCAGTCTTTCGGGGATAGGTATATAGGTGTTGATGAAGCCTTAATGGGTTTGGAGTCAAGGGCTGATACAGTCTTAGATGGGGCGATCGAGGTGTTGCTTGGCTATGGCTCCTTACCCACAGACTTAGTCAACATTATACTGCTTATGAGGACTGAGCTAAACCTATCCAATTGGATGGACGAGGCCCTATTAAATAGGCTGGCTATCGACCTATTCATCAATGTATCTGGATATGGTGGCGATGAGAAACTTCTCTATATGGCTCTCGAAGAGTATCCCGGCGATCCAGATGGCTTCATATATAATGTTATTAGAAATTCCCTGGCTGAGGGTGGCTCAGGGGGTCTAGAGGAGAATGTTGATAGATTGGCCAGCCTAGTTGTATATGGAGACGGTAGCCTAGAAGACATAGCATTGGATATGGTCGATAGATATATTTCTAATTATATCGAGGCCAATCCCCCTCCTCCACCTGAGTATGAGGTGTTGGTAGCCGGCTTTGTCGATGACCCCGCTGGCCTCGTTATATACATGCCGATTGATAGGCTCCAGGAGATATTTGCTATGAGGGATATGGCTAACGTTGTATTGGTCGAGCTTGATGATCTAGACTATATTGGCTCGGTTAGAGACGCTATCTACGACTCGTATGAGGTGCTCTACATCGAGAGTAGCGAGGATGTTAGGAGGGACTGGGTAGATATGCTAGAGCTATACGTTGGGTTCATAGGTGTTATATCGTTGTTTGGAGCTGTAATAGCCTCTGCGGTGACCTATAACACCATGTCTATCAATGTCAGGGAGAGGCTTGGGGAGTATGCGACTATGAGAACATTAGGGTATAGCATTCGTGAGTTGGGTGTATTGCTCCTAATAGAGCATGGCTTGTTAGTCGGGCTGGCCGTCTTGCTTGGAATTCCCATATCCATAGTAGGCGCAAACTATTTCCTAGGCCTATATAATAGTGAGTTCTTCTCATTCGACGCAATTATATATCCATCATCATACATGCTTGGTGGAGCCATTCTACTAATAGTCCTACTCATAACAGCGGCCATATCCCTAAAAACCATCGATAAGATAGACTTGCCAAGGATCATAAAGGAGTTATCGACATAATGCCATATTATCGGGATACTTTGAATAACGATATATAATTCAATTCTGCTTCGACGATATTATCGATAATAACTCACTAATTATATATGATTCATATTGAATACATTTTTAGAGTACTTTACAAACCTTTTACTTATATATTTTACATTTTTACATATAGATATATGTATATAGCATCCTATGTAGGTGGATTTATTGAGGAGGACTGTTAGCAGGAGGAGGAGACGTAAGAAATCTTATCCCGTGATATCCCCTCCACTATTTGGAGAGACGGAGGTATGTACTGTCCTAGCGTCCAATGAGGAGCAGTTGATTGGGCGTAGGGTTGAGGTACAATTAAGTCTATTGACTACTTTACCAACCCATACATTCATAAAGTGTAGGCTTAGAATCGTCGAGGTTAAAGATGGTATAGCATACTCTGAGTTCGATGGCTTCGAGTACTTCAGGGAATATGTTAGGGCGCTATTTATGAAGGGGACGTCCTACGTGGATGTGTATAGGGATGTCTATGTAGAGGATAGGGGTTATAGGGTGCTTGCAGGGGTATTTACTCCGAAGAGGATAAATACGTCGAGGAAGAGGGCTATCAGGAGGGAGGTCTATAGGGTATTCGATAGATATCTAAAGAGGGACATAGAGTATTTTATTAGGAACGCTGTCTACGGCGTGATAGACACCGATATACAGAAGGCCTCTAAGAAGATATATCCAGTTAGGTGGGCGGGGATAATAAAAATGAAGAGAATCATCTAAAGAAGACCTATATTACTTACCCCAATATAGTCTCCCGCGATAAGCTTCGATACCAATTTATAAACCTTCCTCGTCTTGCTCAATACCTCTTCGGCATCCAACTTACTATAAAATTCTTCAGGGGGTATCAAAGCCCCCTCATCCCCATACATTGCCAACTCCCTTTCATTTCTTAAGGACCTCGATATCGATGCCAGCTCGTCAATAGCAGTATTAAACCACTCTGGAAACCTATCCCTTTCCCTCTTAAGGACAGGGCCTACGTCATGCCATTTTGGAGACTCAATACCCACATACCTAAGTGCAGCTTTCAATAGAAGCTCTACAGCCTCCTGCGACTGCCTAACAACATACGGATAATTCCCATCCAATAGCGCCGCCTCGGCATACCTAATCCTAACTCTCCCCCTATCCAAGTATATCTTTGAAAGCACCCTAAGATCCATGATTTTTAACTTTTCTTCACACCTAAAGTCAAACTTTAGCCTCCAATACCACTTCTTCCCTATGTAAATCTTTTCAGCCCTCATTTCATTGAGTTTTCCTCTAAAATCTTTGAGGATTCCTTCAAAGAATGAGTCCTTGTCATATAGTATTATTGCATCGTCTATGATGTCTAATTATATATAGGCCTTAATTTGGTGGCTTCATCCACAGTCATTAGACTTGTAGATATGGATATTCCATAACCTCTGTCTATCAACTCTAGTATTAATGGATCCAATTTACTCTTTAGTCTAGTCATAATTTCAGTTCTTCTTAGACTGCTTCTCGGCAGTTTCCTCGAGACTATGACCAATATGTCTATATCGCTATCTTTCTTCTGTTCACCTCTCGCTACGCTTCCATAGATTATGAAGCTTATCAAGTCGTTACCGAAATAATCCTTCACTAGATTAAAGAATCTCTTTATAACTTCTCTGTAGGGTTCACTTACCCCATGTATGCTCTCCATCGCCCCAGCAATAATATATCCAAGTCCATTATAATATAAAGTCCGTAGGATGTTTACGACGCCTGTGAAATATACCCGTTTCTATGGTATTGGATTCCTTATAATGTCTTGGATGGTCAAAACTTATTTTCTGATTCTGTGGTTATTTAGTTTTTCTTGTGGGTGGTGGGTCTGTGGATAGGTATGTGGCGGTTAAGATGGTTGGTTTGACTAAGTACTATGGTAGTTTCTTGGCCGTCGACCATATTGATCTCGAGATTTTTGATAGGGAGATATTTGGCTTCCTCGGGCCTAATGGGGCTGGTAAGACGACTACTCTACTTATGCTCACTACTGTGTTGAGGCCTAGTGAGGGGAATGCATATGTATATGGCTATGATATTAGGGGGCATCCCGATAAGGTTAGGAGATTTATTGGTATGGCTTTCCAGGACCCGAAGCTCTACTGGATACATACGCCTTATGAGATTTTGATTTGGCATGCAAAAGTATGTGGATATAGGGGTGGTAAGGCTAAGGAGGTTGTGGCTGATGTATTGAAGGAGCTTGATATGTATGATGCTAGGAATAAGAGGGCTTTCGAGTTGTCTGGTGGTATGAGGAAGAGGGTTGAGATTGCCAAGATATTTATCCAGAAGCCGAGGCTAGCTATATTTGATGAGCCCACCACCCAGATAGATGTTAGTGGTAAGCATAAGATCTGGGATATGATTAAGGCTCTGAGGGATGAGGGGTCAACAATTATACTCGCGACCAATGAGCTATATGAAGCCGATATCTTGAGTGATAGGGTTGCTATTATATATAGGGGGAGGATAGCGGCCCTCGGGACTCCTAGGGAGCTTAAGGACACGATACCTGGTGGGGATGTGTTGGAGATAGAGTTTAATCCGCCACTCCCCCATGAGGTCGTCGGGGATATTGAGTCGATTAGGCAGGTTAGTAAGGTTATGCTAAGCGACTCTAGGATAGAGATTTATCTCAATGAGGTTGAGAGGATATTGCCGCGGATAGTTACACTCCTGCTCGAGAGGGGTGTCGGTATTAGGTCGGTTCATATGAGGGAGCCTAGCCTAGACGATGTATTTATGCACTATACTGGTGCGAGACTCAGTGAGGAGGGATGAGGAGGTATATTGACCATCTACTGCTGGTTGTTGAGCGGGATCTTAGGATGATAATGCAATATAAGTTATTCCTGATACTTAGGTGGCTATGGTTTTTTATGCAGGTGGTGATATTCGGGCTAGCAATATCATATCTAGTAGTTGTGAGCAACTATATCAATTACTATGCCGCTGGTATATATGTTGCGACATTATACTCTACATCGATGTTTATAGCATTTGATATTCAGGAGGAGGCTGAGCATGGGGTTGTCGACTACCTCCTGAGCCTCCCCATCGATAGGAGGGTCTTAATAGTGGGTAGGGCTGTTGGGGGTGGGTTGAGGAGTATATTGGCCACCCTCCCACCACTTATATTCGTATTGGTAATGATAGGTGTAAGGGATATATTGACGCTGTTATCCGCATCCATTGGGCTGGTGCTCCTATCCTTCGGTGTGGCTGGCCTAGCCATAACAATAGTATCTATATTGAAGTCTGGTGATAAGGTGGATATATTACTTGGTGCGATAGACGCGTTCATAATTAGGCTTAGCACGGTATTCTACCCCAGGGCCTTTATGCCTCCATACTACTCAGCTGTATCTGTCCTCAATCCACTCACCCATGCATCTGACCTATTTAGGTGGGGGCTAGGCCTACCATCGGAGGGTGACCCGATATTCGCGATGTTTATATTGCTCGCCTTCATGCTCGCCATGACTAGTACAGGTATACTGCTCTATGAGAGGAGGATGGAGGGTGGTGGATGGACATGAGGATAATCTATGTTATCGAGAGGGATGTCCGGCAGTTCTTTAAGTATAGGTGGTGGATGGCTGGGCTGATAAGCATGAACCTAGCAGATATATTTATCTTGGCAATAATATTCACGAATCTAATCACTAGGCTGAGGTATTTCGAGTTCGTGCTCCCTGGAATAGTTGTACTTGCATTATTTGCATCGGCATTCACTATAGGGAGGGAGGTAAGTATAGAGATTAGGAGGAGGATCCACTACTATATACTAAGCCTACCCTTTAGGGACTGGGAGGTGATTCTGGGGAGGGTTATAGCGGGGAGCATCCGAGGCCTGATATACTCATCTCCACTCCTACTACTGGCTATAGCCTTAAGTCCACACCCAGACCCAATGCTACTACTTGTCATACCCCCATTCCTATTCATATTGAGCCTCGGGATAAGCTCTCTAGCCATATTCCTAGCTACAGTCATCAAGAACTTCGACGCATATATAACGATGAGGGGCCTACTATACTTTCTACTAATATTCAACAGCACAGTATTCTACCCACTATCGGTATTCGAGAGGCTCCCGAAGCCGATCTACTACATAGCGATATACAACCCAATAACCCATGGGGCCGACCTCCTAAGGAGCATACTCCAGGAAGGGGCAATCTACATAGACAACATCATATACCTAACGCTATTCTCCATGATATTCCTACTAATCAGCAGCTACCTATACCTAAAAGCAATACGGGACTAAAGATATCATCACTGTTATGCCAGTAACAATTTCTGTTTCCTACCATGAATAATGGTGTGGCGGATAGTGTATTATACTCCGAAAAATTTTAGTTTATATAATAAATCGGGTTATTTAATGTATTTTTGATGAAAGCTTATTCAATAGTGGCTAAGGGAAGGGTGCAGAGGGTAGGCTATAGGAGGTATCTGCTTGAGATAGCCCAAGACCTTGGGATATCTGGCTATGTAGAGAATAAACCAGATGGTACGGTAGCAATATTCATCCAGGGTGATGAGGACAAACTATCAACTTTTATTGAGAGGGCTAAGAGCCCTGGGTATCCAGCTGTGGTGAAGGATTTCATCGTGACAGATGCCGAGCCCAACCCTGAATTAAAATACTTCATAATTAAATTTGGATCTGTACAGGAGGAGTTACAGGAAGGATTTGGGGCACTACAGTCTATATTTATGGATTACTGGAGTGAATTCCGTGACTACAGGAATGAATTTAGGGATTATAGGCAGGAATTCAGAGATTATAGAGAAGAATTTAGGGATTATAGAGAGGAGTTTAGGGATTATAGAAGGGAATTCAGGGAATTCGCGGCAAGAACAGATGAGAATTTCAAACTATTAATGGATAAATATGGAGAGATATCGAGGAAGCTCACCGAGATAATGGATGCATTGACTGAGCAATCAAAGAAACTGTCCCAGATACTGGATGAACTCCGAAGAGAATCCAAGGAAACCAGAGAGATGATATATGAAAGTCTTAAACTATTAAGAGAAGCCGTAGACAAGATAGGTAGATCCAAGAGCTAAAAAATTTTTTAGGTCAGTTACCTAAATGCCTCAAACATATAATCG
>WAMZ01000006.1 GCA_015522055.1 Candidatus Geothermarchaeota archaeon | reverse complement strand
CCGTATGTATTGTTAATTATTTCATGTGTCGTTATTCGTTTTGAATCGATATATATAATTGTTTAGATTGTATAGTTTCGAGGTGTTCCACCCTATATTAATGGTTATGTATTTAGAGTATGCTTTTTGTATTATCTTATTTATATCATGGGTATTTATAGTATATTTATCTACCTAAAAGGGAGTATGTTGCCTAATATAATTTTAATAGATTTGCCGTCCCCTCTTGGTAGGTGTCTCTAGTGTCTCAGCTTAAGACTTGGCCTACAAGCTATGGGCCTATTGTTCAGCGGAAGATATATGCGAATCTTTTCACCGAGATAATTAGGCAGAATAAATGTATATTATGTGCCGCCTGTATGGCGGTTTGCCCTACAAATGCGATTGTCATCCTTGGTGAGACTCCTAGGTTGACTGGGGTATGTATAAAATGTGGATATTGTTACTATGCATGCCCCTCTACTACTGACGAGACTTTCTCTGGTTTTTCTGAGGAGCTTGAGCGTGTCGAGGACAGGATATTCGGTGTGGGTAGGAAGGAGGTTTTTGGGGTCTACCGCGATATATATGTAGTGGAGGCGCCTGAGGATAAGGAGGCTACACCCGAGGAGGCGGTAATTAGGAGGCTTATGATGTATGGCTTGGAGCGTAGATATTTCGATGTCGTAGGCTTCCCGGGATATGGGGAGCCAGTCACTAAATATCTATTGATGCCTCCAAGGGGTAGGTGGGAGGCCGCTGCCTGTATAGCAACGAAACCCGAGGAGCTTAGGAGTGTTAGACTCAAACCTCTAACACCCGGTTTAACCTATAATGCTGCTAGGGGGGCTTTGGAGGAGCTTGTCAGCGGCTTTTTCCAGGGGGTGGACCCGGTGAGGGTTGCTCTCTTCGGTCCACCCCAACATATAAGGAGTGTATGGAGGATGCGTTTCTCCTGGTCTGAGCATAGGAAGCTGAGTAGGACGATTGTATTTACGGCATCATATTTTTACCGCCCAGTTTATTCATATAAGGACCTGAGGGCGATACTCAGTGGTAAAGGAATAAATATTGATCAGGTTGAGGACTGGATCTTCCATCTTGATGGTATCGAGTTCATTGTGGGGGGTAAATCTATTAAAGTTGGTTTCGATGAGTTGGATGGAGCGGTATATAAGGGTTTCAAGACGATCAATGATCCTACTGGCGAGTTCGCAGATGTTAGTGTTGGTAGGCTGAAGGGCCTGGATGGTGTAGTTGTAATTACTAGGAGTGAGGAGGGTCAGAGGCTTTTGGAGGAGGCGGTTGACAAGGATATTGTTAGGGCTATTGAGTTTGATAGGGATGCTGTATTGGAGGGGCTTAGGAGTTTATATGGGGGTGGATAGAGGTGGCCACCATCCTTCCTCATGAGGCGTTCTGGATATATGTGGGGCTATTCCTCATAGTAACCGATGTAACTATTATGATTGGCTATATTCTTGCTAGGAAGTTACCTAGTGTGGTGAAGGAGGCTACATTTGAGTGTGGGCAGCCTGAGGATATTCATCCACATGAGACGTATATAAGGGGTGCGGATAGGTACTTCGCTTATGCAGTTGCCTTCTTCATACTGGATGCATTCACATGGATATTGATAGCGGCGGTTAAGGCACTTGATATATTTATATTCTCGTTCCTACTTTTGGCACTATTCCTTGGTGGGATCACCACAGCATTATATTATTATATTACTAGGGTTAGGGAGGTGTTATGAATGTCTAGGGAGTCGTTTGAGGGGAAGCCCGGTCTATTAGATAAGCTGCCCAAGCCTGTTAAGAAGATGTTTAACTGGTTTAGATCATATAGTATATGGCCTGTACATTTCGTTACTGGCTGCTGTAGCCCTGAGTATATGCAGCTCTTCGGGCCTAGGTATGATTTGGAGAGGTGGGGAGTCCTCCCGATGGGGTCGACTAGACAGAGTGATACACTCATATTCGTTGGGAATGTTAGTAGGAAGATGATGTTGAGGGCTATGACCCTATATGAGCAGATGCCGGAGCCTAAGTATGTGGTTGTGGTGGGTGCGTGCGCCACATCTAAGGGGCCGTTCCCGGAGAGCTATAGCCTAGTGAGGGTCAAGGACTATATGGATGTTGATGTCTATATAGCTGGATGCCCCCCGAAGCCTGAGGCACAGGCCTATGGTATACTCCAGTTGAGGAAGAAGATTTTGGAGGGTGAATAGGCTGTGAACGAGGATATCTTGGATAGGATTAGGTCATTGGCTGGGGAGGCTTTGGTTGAGATAAAGTCTCCTGAGGATAAACGGATATATGTCAAGGTGAAGCCTGACGCTGTTGTAGATGTAGCGAGGAGGCTTAAGGATGAGCTTGGGTTCGATATGCCTATAAGCGCTGGGGGGACCGACTATCCTAAGAAAAAAGTTATCGAGTTATTCTGGGCTATTTGGAGCTCCACTATAAATAAGGTCCTCATATTGAAATGTGAGGTTGATAGGGATTCCCCATCTATAGAGTCGCTTACTAGTGTATGGCCTGGGGTGCAGAAGTTTGAGAGGGAGACGTGGGAGCTCCTTGGGGTTGATTTCAAGGGGCATCCGAGGCTGAAGCCTCTACTGCTACCTGAGGACTGGACTGAGGGCTATCCATTGAGGAAGGACTTCGACTTGAAGCCATATAGGGCTAAGTGGGGTGATAGGATTTGACTACGCCTATCAAGAGATACTCCCCATTCGGTGAGATCGAGGAGGTGGGTGAGGGGCTTTTCAGGCTTAATGTGGGGCCTCAGCACCCTATTAGTGGTCAGGGTAGGTTTATTGTATTGACGGATGGGGAGCGGGTTTTTGATATCGAGGTTGATATAGGGTATAGCCATAGGGGTATCGAGAAGATACTTGAGTATAAGACTTTCGTCCAGGGTATTGTGCCGGTCGAGCGTATGGTGATGCTCGATACATCTAATATACTGATGGGTTATGTCGGGGCTATCGAGAAGGTTATGGATATAGAGCCGCCACCCAGGGCAAATTATATCAGGACGATTATCATGGAGATGAATAGGATAGTTAGTCATCTATATGCCCTGGGACTGCTATCGGAGTCGGCTGCTTGGAATCCAGCCGTATTTCTCTGGACAACGGCTGATAGGGAGCCTTTCCTAGATCTTCTCGAGATGCTGACTGGGGCTAGGTGGAGCTATAGCTTCTTCGTACCTGGAGGGGTTAGAGCCGACATACCTAGAGGCTTTATTGAGAGGCTGAAGGCGACTCTGGATTGGTTTGAGAAGCGTATCGAGGTCTATGAGGAGGCTTGGATATATAACGAATTGTTTAGGATGAGGACTGAGGGTATGGGTGTGGTCTCACGCCAGAATGCAATAGAATGGGGTTTGGCGGGCCCCAATCTGAGGGCATCGGGTGTCCCATATGATACTAGGAAGAATGAGCCATACGCCGCGTATGGCGAGCTTGACTTTAAGATAGTTACACATACGGCTGGAGACTCATATGCCAGGGGGTGGGCTAGGGTTGAGGAGATGAAGGTCAGTATAGATATTATTAGGCAGGCTATAGATAATATGCCTGACGGCCCTGTCAGGGTTAGGATGCCCCCTAGACCAAAGCCTGGTGAGGCCCTATTCAGGGTGGAGACTGGGAGGGGGGAGATGAATGTCTATATCGTGTCTGATGGGAAGGAGAAGCCCTATAGAATTAAGATAAGCCCAGCAAGCTTTAGGAACTTCTATACAATTGAGATGCTGCCTAAGACCCAGGAGATATTGCTTGCCGATGTGCCTGTACTGATATATAGTTTCGATCCCTGGTTCCTGGATGCCGATAGGTGAGGATTATGATAGATGCATTGATAAGTTTTGTAAATGAGAATCTGGGGGTATTGTTTGTAATAGCTATATTTCCAGGCCTGGCTTTCATACTTGGTTTCGTGATATTCGCTGTCTGGTATCAGAGGAAGTATCTGGCGAGGCTCATGATTAGGATGGGGCCTGTGCATTGTGGGGGGCGGATGGGCTGGCTCCAGCTCATAGCTGACGCGATGAAGCTCGTGGCCAAGGAGCTGATATTTCCGAGGGCGGCTAACAAGACATTATTTCTTTTTGCATCGGTGGTTTTACCTGTTATCCCGGCGGCTATGATAGCCTTAATCCCATTTGCCCCTGGCCTAATTATATATGACGCGGCTGGGGTGAGTTTACTGGTATTCTTCGCGATATCCACTTTATTCCCTGTGGTTAGTGTTATTAGGGGATGGGCCGCCAATAATAAGTTCACAATAATAGGTGCCTTTAGGAATATATATCTCGATATTGCTGGTGAGATACCGGTTTTCCTAGCCAGCGTAGGTGTTATGATATGGGCTGGGACCTACGACTTGAATGAGATTGTCTTGAAACAGGCATCTATGTGGTTTATAGTCCCACAGTTCCTCGGCTTCATAGTCTTCTTCATAGGGTTTTTGGCGATGATCGAGAAGGTCCCCTTCGACATACCTACAGCGGAGACGGAGCTTATATATGGTCCTAATACGGAGTATAGTGGCGCCATGTTCCTTAACATGATGGAGGCCGATTACATAAATCTATTGGCGTGGACACTCCTCATGATTACGCTATACTTTGGGGGCTATAACGGCCCACCCATCTTCGCAGACCCTGTATTGAACGGGGTTTTCTGGATACTTTTGAAGCTGATTATCGCGATTACCATCATATTTACTATAACAATTAGCTATGCAAGGCTGAGGATAGATCAGGCCGTGAAGATGGGTTGGAATTATCTACTTCCTCTCTCAATCCTGAATATCCTTCTAACCTTAGCTATGAAGTTTTATCTCGGGGGTGTGTGATGTATGGCTGGTTCTGAGGTTAAGAGGCCAGGTTTCCTTGCTAGGGTTGTAAAGCCCTTTATACATGTGGCTAGGCATGCCTTAAAATCACCCGTGACCCACAAATATCCATTTGAGAGGATTAAGGGGTTCGAGCGGACTAGGGGCTACATAACTTTAAATATGGATACTTGTATAGGGTGTGGTGCATGTGGATATGCCTGCCCGGATGAGGCGATATATTTCTTCCCCGTCGAGGGGAGGAAGTATACGTATCCAGCTATAGACTATGGTAAGTGTAGCTTCTGTGGATTGTGTGTGGAGACGTGTCCAACCGCTTCCTTAGCCCATACAGATTTGGTTGAATTAGCGGGCTACAAATACGAGGAGCTGGTATATATGCCTAGCGAGCTTAAGCCGATAAATATCAAGGAAGTGTTGCCCGAGGTTAGGCGTTTCCTAATCACCACTATGACTAAGGATGGCCCTAAATACATATTGTTTAAGGAGGGTGGTGAGGATTGAGTATCCTGGGTTTTGATGTTATTTACCTACTTCTGATAGCACTAGTGATCTCATCGATTCTTGCCGTGTCCTTTAAGAACCTAGCATACGCAATACTCAGTCTATTCATAGTAACGGTCCTAACTGGAATTATCTTCTTCGCTGTTAACGCGCCTTTTGTAGGGCTGGTTCAGATAGCCGTTTTTTCCGGGGCAATAATGGTGATGTTTATATTCGTTTTGATAATGACCAGGGGAGGTGTCACGGTTGAGGAGGAGGCTGGTTGATATAGTCTCGTATATAACGGGGCTGCTGGCTGTTCTTACGTTGATATATTTATTCCAAAGGGTTACTCCAGATATATTCACAATATCATTTGGTCCCGTGGCTCCTCCTGAGCTTGTGCTTGATTATGAAGCTATTATGATATGGAGGGAGAGGGGTCTTGACACCCTCCTCCAAGTGTTGGCGATGTCAGCTTCACTCTTAGGTGTATTATTGTTTATGGTTAGGGGTGGGGGTAGAAGTGATAGACATACTTAATCTATCTATCGGTGAGGCCCTGGTCCTAACTAGTGTATTGCTAGTTGCCATAGGGCTTTTTGCAGTTGTTACCAGGAGGAACCTACTCAGGATTGTGATTGGGATAGAGATTATTGCAACCGGAGTCAACCTGAACTTTATTGCGATGAGTATATTTAAACACGGTCCTTATATAGATCCTACGGCCCATGCACTGACTATAATATCGATAGTCCTGGATGGTGCTCTTGTTGGCGTTGCACTTGCATTGACTCTTGTAGTCTATAGGAAGTTTAGGACGTTGGATACGGATGAGATTAGGAGGCTGAGGTGGTGATAATATGCTTCCATATGCCCCGTGGGTTGTGTGGATATTTCCCTTAGTAATGGCGTTCACCCACTTCATCTGGGAGAGGATAAGCACTAAGTTAAGGGACTTCATGGCTGTCTCGACTGGCTTCGTATCAGCTATATTTGCTGCATCCATGATTCCAGATGTTTTGAATGGCTATACATATGTAGATGGGGTGAGGTATGAGATCCCATTTGATTGGGTCGCCATTAAATGGATACCTACACCAGGCATAGTCATCAATGTAGGTGTAATCGTAGATCCACTTAGTGTATTTATGGCTAATATAGTTGCATGGATTAGTAGCTTTATATTCCTATATTCGGTTGAGTATCTTCATGGCGATAGGGGTATAACGAGGTACTGGATGCTAGTTAATTTCTTCATTGGGGCGATGGAGCTCCTAGTTATGGCGGATAATCTATTGATGATGTTCTTCGGCTGGGAGGGCGTTGGCCTCGCTAGCTACGCATTGATAGGATATTGGTATGAGGATAGGAAAGAGTATTGGATCGATGAATATCCCCCATCCCACTGTGGTATGAAGGCGTTTATAACGACTAGGATAGGTGACGTCGGCCTACTAATATCCATCGTAATAATATTCCTGTATGCAGGGACTCTGAACTATGTTGACCTTGCGACAAGTGCTGGTTGGATAGCGTCCATGGCTAAGCAGGGTATCCTACTATTTACATTAATACTTCTCTTCCTAGGCCCGATAGGCAAGTCTGCACAGTTCCCCCTACATGTATGGCTGCCGGAGGCCATGGCCGGACCAACTACAGTGAGCGCCCTTATACACGCCGCGACTATGGTTAAGGCGGGAGTATATTTAATCGCTAGGCTGGACTTGGTGCTATACTCTGCCAACATCGTATCGGGTGGTGTTGCCTTCGAGTATTTAAAGGAGTTCTTCCTAGTTGTGGCCTGGATCGGTGCGTTCACAGCATTCCTGGCTGCTAGTATGGGTATGGTGGCTAATCAAATTAAGAAGGTGCTTGCATACTCGACTGTCAGTCAATTGGGATATATGTTCGCTGCCTTAGGCGCCGCTGGGTTATTAATGGAGCATGCCGAGGCTTTCGTAGATGCATTTATGGCTGGTATATCACATTTATTTAGCCACGCGGTGTTCAAGGCCCTACTATTCCTAAGCGCGGGCGCCATCGGCCACGCGATAGAGAGCTATATGCTGAAGGATATGGGGGGATTGAAGAAATATATGCCTAAAACCTTCTTGGTTATGCTCGTAGGTGCACTAAGCTTATCGGGTGTCCCACCCTTCAATGGCTTCTGGAGTAAGGACTCTATCCTCCACGGGCTTATGTCTGAAGGCCTATACTCCCTATACTTGGTTCTTGCAGTCACCGCCGTAATTACCGTATTCTATACATTTAGGATGATTGGGCTGGCATTTTATGGCGAGGAGAGTAGCCATGTTAAACATTTAGTGGAGGAGGGACATAAGCCACATGATCCAGGTCTATATATGATGGTCCCGCTATGGATATTGGCGTTCGGCTCTATATTATCAGGCTTCCTTATACCCAGTGTATCAAATATGTTCAGCCCTGCTTTCGAGGCTTTGGGCATCGAGCATGAGGTGCTTAAGGAGGTTTACCTCTTTAGTCTAGATAAGTTTGTCTTTAAGACTATAGCATCTATCTCTATGCCGATCGCGATAGGTATAATAGTAGTCGGCCTCGCCCCAGCTTACTATGGCTTCATAACATATAAATATGATGTTAGGGGGCTGGTTGATAGGAGCCCAATACTCAGGGCTCTATGGACATTCCTATTTAATAGATGGTATATAAACGCATTCTACTACAGAGTCTTTGTAGATGGTGTGTTATCTGTTTCCAATGGTGTATTCAATTATTTAGAGGCGAATGGTGCAGGTGCGGCATTTAAAGATGGGTATACCGTGCTTTCCAACGTTGTTAGGCGTATCCAGACAGGTGTATTGAGGATGAATATGGCTTATATTATAATCGGTATCCTCCTCATCCTCAGCCTTATACTCTATGCCTTGTGAGGTGATGGCTATGGAGCTTGTAACTATGATCTTATGGCTATATGCGGCTGGTATAGCTATATATCCAGTGGGTAAGTTCATGAAGAATAAGACTGGCTATCTAGCAGCATTGGTTATTGCTATACCAGTATTGATGCTTCTATCGATGTATAAATATGCATTCGAGTCGCCCCTAAAGCCATATATTGAGACGGTTACGTGGGTTAATGTACCGCCGTACCTTAGGATAGATTTCTCGATGTATCTAGATGGGTTAAACTATGCCATCGCATTGATAATACTTATTGTCACGTTGATGGCGGCTATCTACTCTGTATCCTATATGGAGCATGAGCATGGGCTGGATGCATACTTCACATTATATGTATTCTATACAGCGGGTATGTTGGGTGCGGTGCTCAGCTATGACTTGATTGCATTCCTATTCTTCTGGGAGGCTATGCTTATACCCAGCTATGCCCTAATAGGTATATGGGGATACGGAGATAGAAGGAGGGTAGCATTTAAATACTTCCTATATACACAGCTGGGAACCATACTGATAATAATCACCATAGCCGTTCTCGGTGTGTATTCGGGGGGAGACTTCTCGTTCCCAGCCCTATATGGAGTATCAGGCCTCATTCCCCAGTCTATAAAGCTGCTTGTAGGGCTGTTGGCGATAATCGGCTTCGGTGTCAAGATGGCCATAGTCCCCCTCCATGGATGGCTACCTGAGGCCCATGCGGAGGCACCGACACCTATAAGCGTCATATTGAGTGGAGTGATGATAGAGATCGGCTTATACGCCGTGATTAGAATATATTTACCTATATTGTTTGACGAGTGGGTTCTCGGTATGCAGCCCACGATCCTAATGCTACTAGGTATACTTACAATGTACTATGGTGGGATTAACGCGCTTGTCCAGAAGGATGTGAAGAGGCTACTGGCATATAGTAGTATTAGCCAGATGGGATATATGTTCCTGGGATTCGCGACTATGACGCCCATAGGTATAGAGGGTAGCGTCTTCCATATAGTTGGCCATGGGTTGATGAAGGGGCTATTATTCATGGTGGCTGGTGTTCTTATACATCAGGTTGGGGTTAGGGATATGGATAGGCTTGGTGGCCTGGCGGTTAAGATGCCTGTCACTGCTACTCTCGCCGTAATAGGGGCGATGGGTATAGCTGGCTTACCCGGTATATCCCCATTCGTTAGCGAGTTCCTGGTATTTACTGGTAGTTTTTCATCTCCAAGTGACTATAGGCTCGTCATCTTGGTATTGGCTGTCCTCGGATCTGCCCTCTCAGCGGCATACATGACTTTATTTGTTAGGAAAGTCTTCTTCGGCCCATTGCCTGATGAGTTTAAGGATGCGAGGGATCCTGGTCTAACGATGATCCTGCCTATGCTAGCCCTAGCTATTATAGCGATATTATTGGGTGTCTATCCAGGGTTGATCCTCGATTTCCTAGCTCCTAGTACAGATTTCTTCTTGGGGTTGTGAGGTGGTGGATGTGGTGGCTGTCGATATATTGTTGATACTTGGTGTGGGGACTTTTCTCACACCAGTAATAGGATACTTTCTCGGTGACAAGGAGAGGCTCCTTGGATACTATGTCGCCGCACTCCATGGAATAGCGTTGATCTATATCTACCTCAATGTAATATACTCGGGGGTCTCTAGTGAGCCATTCTATGTATTCAGGTCGCCTGTTTCCTCCGCTCTCATATTCGACTATGTATCCCTATTCTTCACCACAGTATTCCTAATAGTTGGATTCGTATCCGCTATCCATAGTATAGGGTATATGGCCCGAGATAGGAATCTAACGATCTATTATACACTATATCTCATGATGATGCTGGGCTTAATAGGCCTGTCTATGGCTTATGACTTGTTCACATTCTTCGTCTTCTGGGAGGCCATGGCTATAAGTAGTTATGTACTCGTTGCATTTAGATACCATCTGGATGAGCCTGTCGAGGCTGGTATGAAATACCTTATAATGAGTGGGGTAGGGAGCCTCCTAGTACTGTATGCAATCAGCCTAACCTACGGGTTGATAGGGAGCCTTAGACTCGATTATATAGTTCAATACATGATATCAATTATTTCATTTGCGTCGATTGAATATCTAACCATTCCAATACTTATTGTTACCCTATTGCTTGTAGGCTTCGGGATTAAAGCCGCATATTTCCCATTCTGGACATGGCTACCCGATGCTCACCCTGCTGCACCCAGCCCAATAAGCGCGTTATTGTCTGGTATAGTAATTAAGGCGGGGATCCTCGGTATAATGAGGTTCGTTCTCCCCATACTTATTCAGAAGCCATTATCGTTTGGGCCTCCGATTTATGCACTCGCTATTCTAACCATGACCGTCCCTAATATAATCGCGCTTATGCAAGACGATATTAAGAGGCTGCTGGCATATAGTAGTATAGTGAATATCGGCTTTATCTTAATTGGTATAGCAGCCTATGTATATGGCTCACCCCTCTATGGGGCGGCTGCATCATTATCCCATGTACTGAGCCACGCATTGGGTAAGGGCCTAGGCTTCCTTGCCGTGGGCGGGATTATCTACATGATGGAGACTAGGAGCATTAGAAGCATGTACGGCTTGGGTAGGAAGAGGCCTCTGGTTGCATTAGCCCTTAGTATGGCTCTACTCAGCCTGGCTGGTATGCCCCCACTACCCGGCTTCTGGAGTAAGTGGCTATTGATCCTTAGCGCTATACATTCCAAGCTATGGATACTGGCTTTCCTAGGAGTATTCAATAGTGTATTGGCTGTTCTATACTATATTTGGCTTATCCAGAGGATATTCTTCGCCGAGCCAACGGAGGAAGTGGAGCATGCTCATGAGGCTCACCCGGCGATAAAGGCTGCGCTGATGATTCTCATGGGTATAATGATTCTGATAGGGTTATATCCCCAGTTGATGTATGAATTGGCGTTCAGGGCCTCTGAGATACTATCCCCACTCCCCCGAATACTGTAAGCACTATAATTTTTCGATTACGGGGATTGTTTAAATCACAAAATATTCATTATTTTTTATTGTATGGATCTAGGCAAATTATCTATATTCGGGCTTATCGCCGTGGTCTATGCCTGGCTAGTGATACTATACTGTATATCGCTTAACCCATGGTTTATATTCACGATGCATGCATTTAGTGATTTGGGCGCCCCCGATGCGAATAGTCCCTGGATATACAATAATGGCATGATATCTATAGGGGTTCTGATAATTATTTATTCCATATACTTGGTTTGGAGTTCAGTGAATAAATTAACAACGGTTGGGGGGTCGTTTGTATTTATATCTGGTATATTTCTAATGCTTATCGGGATATATCCTGCTGGGACGAGGCCGCATGTCTTTGTATCTACATGGTTCTTCATCCAGTTTGACCTCGCGATAATCGCTTGGAGCCTGGGTATGTACATATATAGTAGGGATAAGTTGAGCCTCAGTGCATTGGTTATTGGTCTGATAGCTCCAGTTATAGGCTTTGGGGTGGATTGGCCCTCGGCTGCTATGGCCGAGACATTCGGGATTATCGTCATAGACTACTGGGTATTCATATCCTTTATAAGGTCTAGAGAGGTATTGCCTGCTAAAGGGTGAATCCCCTACTCATCAAACAGTCTTTCATCTTTTTATACCTCTCTCTATATCTGCCCCCGGCCGAGTAATATCTGGATATCCTCCTTCTGAAGGAGTCGTAGAAATCTGTACCCTTAAATGCCGTTAGTGCTATCTTGATATTCCCATCATCTGATGGATACCTATCTATATGGACTAGGGCATCCTCCGGTAGCCTAGGCCTTAGGGCCGGGTCTTCATCTGGTATGCCTATTGTTAGGCCGAATAATGGATATGTATATCTTGGGAGGTTTAGTAATTCAGCTATCTCACAGGGATTGTTCTGTATGGCTCCTATATAACATGTTCCATAACCCAGTTCCTCGGCGGTTATCACCATATTTTGGGCGGCTATAGCTGCATCTACACTTGCAACGTAGAGCATGAGGTAATTTGGCTCCACGGCTTTACCCCCAAATTCCTCGCATACTTTTATTAGTCTATATAGGTCTGCCACGAATACGAAGAATTCCGAGGCCTGAATAATGTGTTCCTGGTTTCCAGCCAGCTCGGCGATCTTCCTACGTAGCTCTCTATCAATTATTCTGATCATACAGTATGCCTGTAGGTTTGATGAGGAGGGTGCGCGTATGGCGCTCCTAATAATCTTCTCAAGGTGTTCTCTGGGCATTTCATGCTCCTTATACCTTCTAATTGTTCTATGGCTGGTTATTACCTCATATGCGCTCATAGGGGTATCACCCATGGAGAAGGTAAATAATCTTATGTAACTAATCTATCTTAAATATGTTATTGGCCCGCTTTTATGTCTAGGTCAATCTTAATATAAAACTGTTATATAGTAATTTAGTGGATGGTGATTTGGGCTTGGATCTGGAGTTTGAGATCCGTATCGATAGGGAGAGTGTCAAAAACCCTATAGTTATTGCTGGATTGCCCGGTATGGGTTTGACTGGTAAGCAGGCGGTGGATCATCTTATCGAGGAGTTTAGGGCTAAGAAGGTGGGGAGTATTAAGGCTCCATTTTTATCTAGTCCAGTTATAACCACTAATGATGGTCTAGTTGCTGATATGGTAGAGGAGCTGTTCACTTTTTACTATGCTAGGGTTAATGGGCAGGACTTTATATTCTTCACTGGTATTACACAGCCGCCCTCTCCAGAATGGCAGCACAACCTGTCTAGGATGGTTGTCGAGGAGCTCTCTGGGTATAGTCCGAGTATAATATATACACTGGCAGCCACTCCGATATATAACTATAAGTGGGATGTATCTGTATATGGTGTCGCCACGAAGATGGAGATATTGGAGGACCTGAAGTTTTATGGAGTTATACCGATGGTGGGTGAGGGTGTTATATCTGGTGTTAATGGACTTTTGATCGGGTATGGTAAGAGGATGGGTATAGATGGTGTGGTCTTGATGGGTGAGACCTACCTGACTACTGGTCGTGATTATATAGCTCCATTGGCCCTTGTCAGAACGATGGCGAGGATACTTGATGTAGAGGTTGATACTAGTAAGCTTGAGAAGCTGGCTATTGCTTTCCATGAGGAGATTAGTAAGACCCTCACCCGGAAGAAGGGTAAAGAGGATGAGGATTCGCTGGGATATATTTCCTAAGTCTCGATAGTGGTGTTGGCTATGCATTATCCCCTTCATGTAGGGGTACATGTATCAATATCTGGAGGTGTATCCAACGCTCCTGATAGGGCGTATGAGAGGGGATGTACTGCCTTCCAAATATTTACTAGGAACCCGAGGGGCTGGAAGTATAAAGAGTTGGGTGAGGATGAGGCCCAGTTATTCCGGAGGAAGGTTTCTCAGTATGGCTATGATAATATGGCTATATCCCATATGCCTTATCTACCCAATCTATCATCGCCGGATGACAGGATATATAGTTTATCCCTCGAGGCTCTAAGAAATGAGGTTGTGAGGGCATCACAACTGGGTATTCAGTATCTAGTTATACATCTTGGTAGCCATATGGGTAAGGGGTTTGAGTCTGGCCTGAGGCGGCTGGTAGACGCGGTTGATACAGTGATATCTGAATATGGTGATGAGGTTTATATCATTCTCGAGAATATGGCTGGACAGAGGAATAGTATGGGTAGTAAATTTGAGGATCTTGCGAGGATCATCGACGAGATAAGTTTCAAGGATAGGGTTGGTGTATGCTTCGATACATCCCACGCCTTCTCAGCGGGATATGATTTGAGGAGTAGGGAGGCTGTGGATGAGACATTGAGGGAGTTCGATAGGGTGGTTGGCTTTAAGTGGCTTAAGGTTGTACATATCAATGATTCGAAGGTCGATCTAGGTGGTGGTAGGGATATACATGAGCATATCGGATTAGGATATATAGGTGAGGAAGGCTTTAGACACATACTTAGACATAGTGAGATTAGGAAGCGTCCAATGATACTTGAGACACCGGTGGATGATAGGAGGGAGGATGTTGGTAATATAATGAAGGTTTGGGAATTATCGGGTTTGGAGCCTCCAGGTGAGCTTGTTGAGAGGTGGAGGGCTTTCCTAGCATCTGAGAAAAGGAGTTATGCTAAAGGGAAAAAGGGAGGATGGAGTTGAATTTACTCCATAAAGATTTTAATAGCCTCCACTGGGCAGGCCGTCTCACAGGCTAGGCAGAAGATGCACTGATCTTCATTGACCGGGTCTGCCTTCTTCTCTGAAGCTGGGTGCCCAGGGGTATCGTACCACTCGAAGACGCCGACTGGGCATACATCGATGCATGCTCCATCAGCTATACAGATATCGAAGTCGACGGCCACCTTCTCTCCATGGATCCCCAGTTTGGTCGGTGGCTCGATTGGTCCCCAAACAGGATGTCCCTCATGTTGTTCAACGACCTGCATCTTACTCTTGAATTCAGGGTCTATGGGCAATGTTATCACCTTAAAATAATATTCTCATACATGCAATATATT
>WAMZ01000005.1 GCA_015522055.1 Candidatus Geothermarchaeota archaeon | reverse complement strand
GTTATACCCGGGGCACGGCCCAACTACCACGGTAGGTTATGAAAAAATCCATAACCCATTCGTGGGGATAAACGGCATCTACCCATACAAGGAATAAATAATACTTTAAAACTAAACTTCATTAGAGTTTAAATAATTATATCTATGAATCTATATGATAAGAGCCCCGGTAGCTCAGCGGCAGAGCGGCGGCCTCGTACATTTATACCAATAGAGAAAGCCGCAGGTCGCGGGTTCAAATCCCGCCCGGGGCTCTAAATGTATGTACTTACGAAAGCACCTATTTATTTGGGATTTATATTAGAGGTTTTTGGGAGATGGCTTACCGATTCATGATAGAGTTAGTACGGATATTTAGGGAGTATAGGGATAGATGGCGTGAATATGCCTCCATTATAAAGAAGTTGTCTGAGGAGTATTTTGGGCAGAATCTCTATGGGGTCTATGTGTTTGGGAGTATAGTTAGGGGGGATTATAAGCCGTTGAGTGACATTGATATTGCAATAGTTTTATATAAGGAAGTTGATGAGTTCTCTAGAGCTAAATTCAGGGGATTGGTTAGGAATGGAATAGGTAGAGTTCATCCTTTCCAGATACATATCTTGACGAAGGATGAGTGGGGCAACTGGTATATGAGGTTTGTTGGGCAAGATTATTGCAAGATATAGTGATGTTGACATCATAGTGAGTTATTATATAACACTGTTAAATAATAACCATTTAATTATAATTATAGATAGGCCTCTCAAAATATAATTGGTAGTAGTTGGTGGGAGTCATGTTTGATCCTTATGAGGTTAGGAGGGATTTCCCTATTCTAGATAGGAGGGTGGGCGGTAAGCGTTTAATATATTTTGATAATGCTGCTACTAGTCAGAAGCCTATACAGGTTATTGAGGCGGTATCAAACTACTATAGGTATTATAATAGTAATGTGCATAGGGCTGTACATACTATGTCTCAGGAGGCTTCTCAGTTGTATGAGGATGCCCATGAGTATGTGGCTAGGTTTATCGGTGCTGATAGTTATAGGGAGATTATCTTTGTTAAGAATGCTACTGAGGCTATAAACCTTGTTGCCTATTCACTGGGTCTACATGAGTTTGGTGAGGGGGATGAGGTGCTGGTTACTTTAATGGATCACCATAGTACGATAGTTCCATGGCATATCATTTCTAAGGTTAAGGGTTTCAAGATTAGGTATGTGAATGTTACTGGGGATGGGCATATAGATATGGATGATTTGGAGTCTAAGCTTTCGAGTAGGACTAGGATCCTATGTGTCCCCCATGTATCGAATGTCCTTGGTACTATTAATGATGTGGCGGAGATGGCTAAGATGGTTCATGAGGTTGGTGGATATATTTTGGTCGATGGGGCTCAGTCGGTTCCCCATATACCTATCGATGTGAAGAAGCTTGGTATAGATTTTCTGGCATTCTCTGGGCATAAGATGCTGGGTCCTATGGGTATCGGGGTGTTGTATGGTAGGGAGGATATTTTGGAGGATATGGAGCCTTTTCTGGGCGGTGGGGATATGATAAGTAGTGTGCATCTTGAGCCTGGAGTGGGGTTTAGGATTGAGTATAATGATTTGCCTTGGAAGTTTGAGGCTGGGACGCCTAATGTCGCTGGTGCAGTTGGCTTGATGGAGGCTGTTAAGTATCTTGAGAGGCTGGGGATGGAGAATGTTCATAGTTATGAGAGGGAGCTTGTCAGGTATGCCATGGGTTTGATGGATGGTTTGGATGGTGTGGAGGTCTATGGCCCTCGGGACCCCGGTGAGAGGGCTGGTGTTGTTGCTTTCAATGTTAGGGGTATTGGTGGCCATGAGGCTGCTTCCTTACTTGATGACTATGGTATAATGGTTAGGAGTGGGCATCACTGTGCACAGCCGCTGCATGATAGATTTGGTATTACCAACTCGGCTAGGGCCAGCTTTTATATATATAATTTAAAGGAGGAGATTGACATCTTTATAGATGCCCTTAAGGAGATTGTGGTGGTCTCCAGTGAGTTATAGGGATTATATTAGGAAGATTGAGAAGCTGTGTGGGGAGAAGAAGGGTTTCATGGTTTTGTTTAAGGATGAGTATTCTGAGGAGGCTGTATCCAAGTTGTATAAAGTATTTAATATTTCTAGGGTTAGGCCTCTCGTCAGGGTCCGGAAGGACGGCTTGGAGATCAATATATTCAGGACCGGTAAGATTATTATAAAGGGTCTTGAAGACGAGGATGAGTTATGGAGTACATTGGATGAGCTGTACTCAGCCTAATTTTATCTGGAGTATTGATTCATTGTTTATATTTAAAGTTATTAATTTGTAAAATATTCATTTATTGATGTATTGATATGTATATTATTCATGGATTTCTAGGTTTTATGGTATGGTGGTCTATAGATGGATATCCTTGTTATAGGGGCTGGTCTTGTTGGGAGTGCGATTGTCGGCGACTTGGTTAAATTTTATCCTGATATTGATAGGGTTGTGGTTGCTGACATTGATTTTGATAAGGTTGTCGGGTTGGCTGAATCCCTGGGTGATAGGGTTGAGGGTATAAAGCTTGATGTTAGGGATGTTGAGTTACTTAAGAGGGTTTTGGCCGATGTCGATTGTGTCGTGAATGCAACCTACTATGGCTTGGCAAAGTATGTTCTTGAGGCTTCTCTGGAGACTGGTACGCCTTATGTCGACCTTGGTAGTTCACTATATAGCTATCATGATAGGTTTTTGGAGGCTGGGGTGACGGCTGTAATTGATGTTGGTGGTGCCCCGGGCCTTATCAATATGTTGGCGAAGGTTTTGGCTGATGAGATGGATTCTATAGACTATATCCATTTATATGATGTTAGTAGGGAGGTGAGGCCTCCAGATAGGGTTAACCCTATTAGGTGGAAGTATTCTATAGAGACGATCCTGGATGAGGCGACGATGGATGCAGTTGTTTTTCGGGATGGCCGTTTCGTGAAGGTTCCTCCCTTCTCGGGGATGGAGGAGAGGGTGTTCCCGGAGCCTGTGGGTAGGGCAAGGGTTTTCCTGATTTTCCATCCCGAGGTATTGACGTTGGCGGAGACATATTTGGATAAGGGTGTTAGGGAGGTATGGTATAAGATTGATGCGTTTAACCTGCCGTGGGATGAGGGTATGAAGTGGAGGCTCCTGGCTGAGCTTGGTCTGGCGTCTAGGGAGCCGGTCTCGGTTGATGGGGTTGAGGTTGTTCCTAGGGATGTTCTCCTGGCTTTGCTTGGTAGGCTTGAATTGGATTTCCGGGGATGGCGTGGCTATGAGATGCTTCGGGCTGAGGTCTCTGGATATGTGGGTGGGGAGTATAGGGTTCTCGACGCTACTGCGGTGGCTGAGGTTGGTTGGGACACTGGTTCCCTCCTAATGTCTGTGCCGCCATCGATTGTTGCGTATTGGTTGGCTAGGGTGCTGATTGATAAGCCCGGTGCCTACCCGGTTGAGAGGATATTGGATGCGGATGAGTTTTTCAGGGAGCTTGGGAGGAGGCCTGGTATAAAACTGGATATTGGGGTATGGAGGTAGTGGATTGTCTTTTAAAATTATAATAGTCAACATTATTATTTTTTGATGAAGACTGTAGAGGTTATTGGCCACGGTTCTCTTCCATTTATTACTAGTGTAACGAGTGGTTATGCTGCTTCTATGGGGATAGATATTCCACTTAGGGTTGTGGCTAGCTATACGGATAAACCTGGTGATGTTGAGTTTATTATTAAGGGGGAGTGGGATAGGGATACTAAGTTGATCAACCAGGTTAGGAAGGGATTTATCCATAGATATTTATCTAAGTCTAAGGATAGGGGTATTAGGATTGAGATAGAGTCGCGGATACCTCCTGGGATTGGGTTGAAGAGTGGGGCGGCTGTATCGGTATATTCGGTTCTCGCGGCAGCTCAGCTGCTTGAGCTTACGTTCTCTGAGAATGACATTATTCATCATGCCCTCAATATCTCTAAGGCTGTGGGTGGCCTATACTCGGCGTCTCTGGATGGGATATATGCCTCTCTTAAGGGTGGTGTGGTCTATACCGATAACATGGGTGGTAGGGTTATATCCTGGTATACTGGGGTCCCGGAGCATAGTATCATAATAGGCTATAGGAGGGTGGAGGGTAGCAACCTGTTGTCACGTATTAGGGAGATTAGGAGGTATGGGGAGCTATTTAAGAAGATTTTTGATGTTGGGCAGAAGGGTGGGCATCTTAAGGCCGCGACGCTCAATGGGATTCTCTTCTCTATCCTCGGTAACCTTGATTATGAGACTTTGGTTGAGACATTGACGGAGGGTGCTGTGGCTGCATGTGTAGCTGGCACCGGGCCTAGTATATGTATTTTTGTGAAGGAGGATGATTTGGATAGATTTAGGGCTTTGCTTGAGGATAGGGGTTATAAGACTCTTGTGACACGCCCAACCTCAAAGGGATATACGTATAGGGTTGTTGAGGAATAGGCTTCAAAAATTTTTGAAGCTTCAAAATTGGGGTACTATTATAACCCTAGTCTCTAGTCTATTCTACCGATGGATATGCAGATAGGTTTTAGGGATATTGATGAGAATGTGTCGCTTACCTGGGAGCTGGTCTCTAGGGGTACTGTGGTTATCTGTGACTACTTAGACCCTATATTGATCGATATTCTGAATACTATTCCACTGGAGTCTACTTATCCAGTAATATTTGATTTACATGGGCTGTGGATAGATGTAGATACTGGCATAGATGATTTGGCGAGGCTTCAGCTCGGGATAGATATACCTATAAATGTATTTATGCCCCCTGATGGGGTGGATCCATGGATATATATTGACCTTGTTACTGACTCATTGTGTACGGTGGCTGGGCTGCTGGGTTTTCCATATACCTGGCGTCAGATGTTTAGGAGTCTAGTATCAGGTCTTTGGGATAGGGAGGGGTATTTAAATAATGAATTGATTGTGTCTGAGCTGGAGGTTTTGAGGAATGAGGCTTCTGGCTATGAGAAGAGTTTATATAATATGCTGTATGTATTTCTTAAGCCACTGATATTCGAGGGTGGGGTTAGGCGTTTATACTATGTCGATGAGCCTATTAGGTTGGATAGGCTTGTAGGTGGGCCGTCTATATTGAGCTTCGCAGGTATTCCGGGATTATATAATAGGCTTCTGCCATATCTAGTAATTATCCATGGTGCTTATCTACTTGGATCGAGGCATGTTGGTCTGTGTTTGTCGATGGAGCTCTTCGCCGGCCATCTGATGCCTCTTCATTATCATTTATTAAATTATGGTATTATGAATGGGGCTACCCCAGTTATTCATATGGGTCATTTGAGGCTCGACTTCCTATATAGGCTCCCTCTGTATAACTTGGTGGTAGCCAATTCTAGGCTATTTCCCCTCTGGAGTAGGGTTGGTTTCGATCCGATGAGGTTCGACGACTATTCTACGCATCAGTTTCTTAGTGTTGGTAGGTTATTGCCTATCCGGGTTGTGAGTGGCCTGAGGCGCTTGGAGTATGGTGGGGAGGTTGTTGAGGGTGGTGGTTATGAGCCTGATGAGTCCCTTGCTAGGGAGATTTTGGCTAGGGTGAGAGATGTGGGTGGCCTTGGGTTGGAGGGTATCTACATGTATTTGGTGGGTGTGGATCGGAGGGAGGTTTATATGGCTGTCGATTGGCTGTGGAGGAATGGGTATCTCAGGAGGGAGAGAGTGGGTGGTGGGTATGTGTATAGGGTGACTGTGAAGGGTTTGATGTGGCTTAGGGGTGGTGATGATGGTTGAACGCTTTATAGTTAGGAGTCTGCCTAGATTGAATGAGGTCTTTGGAGGGGGTATACCTAGGGAGAGTATGATACATATATATGGCCCGTATCAGGCTGGCAAGACGCTCCTAATCTATCAGCTTATATATGAGCTGGTTGGACAGGGCCTCGGGAATGCATTATATATTGATACGGAGGCCTCGTTTAGGAGTAATTTCTCGAGCGAGATGGGGCGTAGGTTTAGGGAGAGGTTTGGGAATGAGGTTAATGTCCTAGATGTTAAGCTGTCTAAGAGTGTACCGTTGAAGGGGGGTAAGAAGATGACTGTCTCGGAGTTCAAGCGGTATTTATCTACTATATTGGATGACCTGGGTATAGTCTATGACTTGGAGGATCTGAGCGACGCGGTAAGATTTTTCTATAGAAAGGTGGATTTGGAGGCGGAGAGTAGGGGGAGGGGAAATATATACCTCTTGGATCGTGTAGACCTGTCTCTATTGCTTAAGCTTATGGATGTGGAGGCCGAGGTTGAGCGTAAGGGTCAGAAGACGGAGGTTAGGATTAAGGGTTTATCTGATCCCACGACGAGTCCATTATCAAAGTTTATCAGGAAGTATAGGGTTATGTATCTAGTCCTCGATAGTATCGGGATGTTGGTTAAGAATCTAGCTGTTTCCCTATCGGATCTGCCGGCTAGGGCAGTCGTGACTAATCTGGTTGTTGGGAATTTAATTAGGCTTGCCAGTGAGTATGGGCTCGTGGTCTTCGCGACTAATCATGAGAGTAAAAATCCAACTGGTAAGGGTTTCCACTCATTCTATGGTGGTTACGCCATAGGCTATGGCTTTAAATACTCCCTTTACCTAAGTAGGATGGGTAAGTCTAGGCGTAGGCTGGTGGGGGAGCGGTCCCCCCTACTACCCGAGTTCGAGTTTACCTTGGACCTAGTGATTAAGGACGATGGGTTCCATGAGGTGTCCAATGATGGGACGCCTGATGAGGCTACTGTCTAAAATCTTTGTGTATATAGTGGCTGTTTCTATCGCCTCAAACCTATTGTCCAATAGATATGGCTTAACCCCATTCTCGGCGGCCCTCAGCATAGCCGCTTCACTACTCCTACTTTACATCTTTTTTATAGATAGGCTCTCCCTATCTTCTATAGCTAAGGCCATAGTTGTTATAATTTTTCTTCTATATCCAGCTGAGACCGCTTTCATGGCTTTAGCCATGCTTACTCTATATGTAGCTGGTTGGAATAGGCATATTCTTCAGAGTATGAGGCTATTGCTAAAGGGGTTTTGGAGGAGACTTAAGAGGGTCTTCTATGAATAATGGCTACGTTAGGCTGAGGGAATTGTTGGATGGCTTTGAGGATGGTAGGATTAGGATCCTTAATATATATGTGTCAATGGATGGTTCAGTCCCTGTCTTCTCATTTAGATATACCGATAATGATGGTTATACGGGGGTTGGTGTGGCTCCCGACGGCTATAAACATTTTTCTATGGAGTTGGGTGGGCTGAGGATGGTTAGGCTTAGGTTGGGGGAGCCGATTTGGCTACATGAGGGGGATAGGATTCTATATAACTCTATATACGCTGGCTCGCCATTCTGGTGTGTCTATAGGGTTGGCTCGCGTGGTGCTGGTC
>WAMZ01000004.1 GCA_015522055.1 Candidatus Geothermarchaeota archaeon | reverse complement strand
TGATAAGCCTATCCTAAGCCCATAGACGACATCCCCCTCCCTACCAGACTCCCTGGCAACATAGGTTATATAGGTAGGTAGCAGGGGGAAGGAGCATGGGGAGAAGAAAGATGATACACCACCTAATACCGATAAGACAAGGAGATTTAGAGGCATTGCGACACCTCTTAAAGGTATTGATCAATCAAAGCCGATAACTCCTCGTAAGTAACGATACCCTCATCCCTAAACCTTATAACCCCATCCCTATCGATGATTATGATCGTCGGGATATAGTATACACCATATAGACTGGCTAATGACATGTTCCAAGTCATGATCCACTCGACATTATTCTCCACCCAGAACCTCTTGGCATCATCGAAATTATTCTCAATAGAAATCGTGATTATAACTAAATCCCCATCTCTATAGGCCTCGTATACTCTCTCTATATGCCCATGCTCAACCTTACACGCAGGACACCATGACGTCATAAACTCGAGTAGGACCACCTTACCCCTAAAATCACTCAACCTATAACTCTTGCCATTGAAGTCGGTGAAACTGAAATCCAGCGCGGCATTCCCAGGGTAAACCCCTACCTCCACATTAGCCCCGAATATACTGGCTCCAACCCCGAGATAGATATATAGAATTATTGCTCCGGAAATAATTATAACTAATGGCCCTAGATATCTTCTGCTGGTCATTCCAAAAAATAGACGAGTCGTATATAATATAAATCGTGGTTATGACTGGATTAATATGTAGTATAACCTATTCAAAACTCTCTATATCATTATAAATACAATATCTATACTTTTATAGCCAGTGTCAAATCATAGGGGACATATACATCAATCTCATCATCCAAGTTGAAAGATGCCGATGGCTCGACATCAATAAGGAACTTCTTACCATTAGATATGGCCTGAACACGCTTAATATTCCCTAGGAATGATATATGATATATTTTTACCCTAAACCTATTCGATGCCTTATTACTAGATATTGAGAATGACTCCGGTCTTATGGCCACCAAGACTTTATCCCCAACATCTATCTCAACATCCCTCCTAGATGGCACCGCCCTAACACGGCCCAATCCCTCCTCAAGCTCCACCAACAAATACTCATCCTTATCCACTACACTACCCTCGATAAATGTACCTTGACCTATAAAGTCAGCCACAAAGGGATTCCTAGGATGGAAATATATGTCGACGGGATCCCCAACCTGCATCACCTTACCATGGTCCATGACCGCTATCTTGTCAGATATACTCATAGCCTCCTCCTGGTCATGAGTTACATATATAGTTGTTATACCCAGCTCCCTCTGGAGCCTCCTTATCTCAGCCCTCATCTCAATCCTCAACTTAGCATCCAAGTTGGACAATGGCTCATCTAGTAGTAAGACTTTAGGCTGTATAACCAAGACCCTGGCAAGTGCGACCCTCTGCTGCTGACCACCAGAGAGTTGGTGGGGGGTCCTCTTCTCAAACCCCTCGAGATGGACGAGTTTAAGGGCCCACTTAACCCTCCTATCAATCTCATCCTTTGGAAGCTTCCTAACCCTAAGGCCATAGGCGATATTGTCATATACAGTCATATGTGGCCATAAAGCATAGTTCTGGAAAACCATACCCGTATTCCTCTTGTGGGGCGGTACATAGGTAACATCTTCATCATCAAAGAATATTTTACCCTCATCTATCAACTCGAATCCAGCTATACTCCTCAGGAAAGTCGTCTTACCGCATCCACTAGGTCCCAGCAAGGTGAAAAACTCTCCATGCTTGATGTCCAGTGAGACCTTATCGAGGGCCACAACAGCCCCAAACCTCTTAACAACATTATGAGTCCTTATATTGACCATCCCCACCAACCCACTAATCTATTCCTATACACATATTTATATTCCTATAAGCGCAACCGCCCTCTTCCTCAGCAATAGATTACTAGCTACAATCATAATAAACTGCAGAGCCATGAGCATCACACCCATAGCCGCCGCAACGAACGTACCTCCAAACCCCTTAAACAACATATCATACATCTTCCAGGTCATGGGGGCATCGTTATGATTAGCATCTCCAATAACTATACCAGTACTTACCTCCGACATACTATATATAAAGCTTAGCATGCCGCCCGCCAATATGTTAATAAATATTAGCGGCAGAGTAATGGTAAAGAATACCTTCGTCCTAGATGCACCTATATTAACCGCAGACTCCTCCAAAGCCTTATCAACCTGCTCCAAACCAGCGAAGACAGCCCTGACGGTAAATGGGAACTTCCTAACCGTATACGACATAATTAGTAATGGGGCTCCCCAGATAAGGGGCGACAGTGGGGTATCAATATAGACCAAGAAGTATCCAGTCGCAACTATGATACCCGGTATAGCGATGGGTAGGGTAACGAGGGTATCCAAAGCCTCCATACCCTTAACCTTAACCCTGCTAACCAAGTATGCGGCAGAAACTCCAAGCAATACAATCAATATCGTGGCTACAGAGGAATACACCACACTATTCAAAATAGCCCTAAGCACACCAGGCTCAGTAAACAACTTAACAAAATTCCTCAAGGTGAAATATGTGGGTAGCAGGGAGCCAGATGGCCACTCCCCAGCAAAAGCGAGTAAAACAACACCAATATGCGGAAGTAGAGCAACAGCTAATATAGAGATACATAATATGTAAATCAATATGGTTGTTATGATGCCTAGCTTCCTCCGCCTAGGCCTCCAGACACCCCCCTTAGTCAACATAGCATACCTACGTAGACTTATGTATTTCCTCAAGACGATGAATATGGTGGCCGAGATAACAAGTAGAATCAAGGATAACGCGGTTGCATCACCCTTAATCGTACCCGTAGGGGTAAACATATTTCTAAATATAAAGACAGGCATCAACTTATCGGCATTGGATCCACGGAAGACTATCGGGGTACCAAGATCCTCGATACTCAATATGAATACAAGGAGCGCCCCCGCCTCCACACCAGGCATAGATAGGGGGAGGGTCACGGTCCTAAAGAGATAAAATCCACTGGCACCCATATTTTCTGCCTGCTCCTCCAAGGTCGGATCTATGTTGATAATAGATGTATAAATGTTTAGGAATGCAATTGGATAAAAGAGAAGCGTCTGGACAAGTATAACAGCCGATATACCAGTGAACTCAAGTCTGAAAGGCATTATACCCAGCATATCCACCAATAAGGTATTTATCACCCCCTCACTGGTAATCATCTTCTTAATTCCAATAGCCCCAACGAACGGTGTAGATAATAATGGAGCCAAGAGAAGAATCCTGAGAACCTCATCCCCAAAGAACTTATATTTAGCGAAGATAAATGCCAATATAAATCCTATGGTCGTGCTAAATAAAGTGGTCAGTGAAGCCACATAGATGCTATTGAGGATAACCCCAAAATCAAGGCCCTCTATGTAGATCAGTACTTGCCGCCCCGTCTCTGTAGAATACTCTATAACATCAAAGAGTCTACCACCTACACCCTTCCAAGGCAGGTAAAGAGGGTCTCGCAGAATGAGTTGGAACCAGTATAATGATAACCTACCCTCATAGATAAAGGAGGCCTGGACAATCGTCAAAACAGGGATTATAAGAAAAAAAGTGAAGACTGCCAATACTGATGTTAGCTGGGCCCAGTTCAGTAGATCAAACTGCCATCTAAGCTCGTTTAATTCGCGCCGAATCTCCTCGAGAAGAGTCGCCAACTAAGAATTCACCCAGACAACGCCTGAACAATAGCTCTATACCTCTCCCTAGCAGCCTCCCTCCAGATCTGCTGATATTTAGCTACGGCCTCAGGGCTTGTATATAAATCGTCATTTATCTCCATCGCGAACTCCAATGTAAACGTCTTAACCTCACCGTCCTCCTCCCAGGACAACGGCTTACCAAGCTCATACACCCATCTATCAAATTCCTCATCCGTAATCCTACCCGATAGATATGCATCGACAATAGCCTTCCACGCCTGGACAAGCTCGTCATGAACATCGGCCAATACTGCATCAAAATAGTATCGCATAGCGAACTCAGTCTGGAGAGCCAGGGTATCATTGAAAGGTATACCAATGTTATTCAGTGCAGCCTTGTAGCTCTCGTATAGGTCCTGCCTAGCCCTCCCCTCAGGCGTCTGGAAGACATCTTCCCTAACCGGCAGCCTATTCACTCTCTTATCTAGCCATATCTTCTGCCCATCAACACTAATAACCCACCTTATAAACGCCTGTGCAGCCTCAGGATACTTAGAAGTCTTCAACAGGGCTATCGGGTCACCATTGATTATGGACTCATTAAATGGTAGTACATAATAATTACCTGGGTACTCTATCTGGGCCGTATATCCATAGAAATCAATACCGATGGAGACAGCGACGTCACCAGTCTCCACGGCTGTCAAGGCCTCCACACTACCATCATACGGCTTACCATTAGCAGCCATCCTCGTTATAACAACCCAACCCATGTCCCAGCCAAACTTCTGAAGAATAATCTGATATATTCTTGTATGGCTAGTGGAGGTAGTGGGCCTAGCATAGGCAACCACCGGTTTAGGCAGAAGCTTCGCAAACTCCACAGACCCCAAATCCTCCCAAGTCTCAGGCGGAGGGAGCCCTAGCTTCTCAAGAACCGGGCCATTAACGATGAACCCGAAGCTGGATATCGCGGCAGCAACCCAATATACCTGACCATCAATGATCCTCTTCAATGGTGAACCCCCGACCGAGTCTGGTATCTCATCAATAGTAGCAAGCGTCTCCGCATCGGTGATAGGCGCGACTAGGTCAGCCCTAATAAGCTGGTCAAAGAGGGTTGGGCCACCTCCCCAAGCCACATCAATATCCCCGACTCTATTAATGGTATCAATCCATAGCACGGGGTTCGGTCCAATGAACTTCAGATCCACTATATTATACTTCTTAGCGATATCAGACTTTAAGAAACTCTCCTTCGTCAAAGTCCATATAGTCGATGGGTGCCTCGTAATGATTTTAAGAACTATTCCCTCCTGTGGAGGAGGAGCTTCCTCACCCTCCTCAGCCGGCCCAGGTCCAAAGAAGCCATAGAACCATAGACCACCTATAATGACGATAATTAGGAGGATGATGGCGGCGACATATACAGCCTTAGATACACCACGCCTAATCATTAGAAACCACCAATCTATACACGAAAGTATTTTGAGATATGAATATAAATCATTATACACTTACATTGAATAAAATAGTTTATAAACCATATCATTTAAACCGGGATGTATAAAAAATGGAGATAGGCTCTAAACTCACCGCCTACGCAAGACAGCTATAACCACAACCACAACAGCTATTACAGCACCCACTATAGCTAATATATTTAGATCAATTGTGATGCCGGCCGGCCCACCTTCACCAGGGGCCTCCTCCCCAGGCGTACCATAGACACCATATATAGTCGCCGAGTTACCCGAATAATCCCACAGTACTATCTTATAATAGAATCCTGGGAGATCCCTTGGAGCCGTTGGGTAGGGCCAGGAGTCGATAACCACGTATTCACATGCTATCCACGTCTCATTATCCAAGCTATAAAATACATCCATACCAGCAACGCCAGTTCCTTCATCCTCAGCCGTAATAATTAGATAGTAGTACTGCTTGAAGCCATCAACAGAAACCGACGCAGTCGGTGGCGACTCATCTTTACCCTGCGACACTACATAAACCCTCTTCTCACCAGGGGCTATAGTCACATCTAATACTAGGGTACGATAATTAACACCATCATCACTAAACCGATATACACCCTCCGACACCGGAGAGCCGTTCAAAAGTAGCTCCAACCCATTATCCACAAGCTTAAAATACAGTCTCAAGCTAACCTCTTCGCTAAGACCATTGACTACCAAAGCCGACTGGCCAGTTGACTGGAACACATTAATCTGGGAATACCTTACATAAAACTTCTTCACATCATAAACAGTATCATCTGGTACCTCCACACTACCATCTGCATATCCATACAAAACTCTAAAACCTAGGAATTCAGGTGCAACCTCAGTCGATGTAGTCGTAACTGTCAGGATACCAGTTGTCTCAGAAACCTTCACCGAATTCCTATGTATATGGCCATTTAGGAATAGGGATATACCATACTTCTCATTCATACCCCTAAAGAAGTCTATAAACTTCTGGGAAACCACATTCGGATCCCAATTGGGATAATGTGAGTTCAGTATCTTCAGGGATATATCTCTATATCTCTCTAAAGTAGACTCTATCCAGTCATATACCACCTGCTGTGAAATGTCCCCAGTCTCAGCATCTATATTGATTATTAGGGCGTTACCCATGTACACCATCGATGAATCGGGAGCGAGGTACTTCTCGATTAAATAGAGCCCCTTCGTATTAAATGAATAGTCCGTATTCCCTGGAGCAACGGTAAATGGAATCCTTAAGTTACTAAGTAAATCCATGATATGCTTTATACCCTGCTCCTTATTCTGCTCTATGAAGTCCCCCGACACTACAATTATATCGGCACCCATCGACTCAAGGGTATAGATAGCCCTATCAAAGTTCTCATACGCCTCCAGATATTTACCGCCCCACCCACCTAGATGGGAATCCGACATATGCCCTATAACATACATATCTGGATAGCTAGATAGGACCCTAAGAGAATTCGGCTCCCTAAATACGCCACCAGAAGTACTCAATATAATATCGTACAACCCATCAACTACGTCACCTGGAATACTAACCTCCACCACAGTAATATCGGTTATTTCAGCCCCATCCCTATCATCTGTAAGCGATGCGACACCCTTTATCTCCAAGCCATACCTATATCCCAAGACATTATCCAGTATCTCGACAGCCGAGACACTGTAGTCGCCAGACACATATATCTTAAATGTATCTCCTGGATTAGCAAATAAAGGCGCCGCTAGACGAGGATGTAGAATCTTATTGATAGGCTCAACGTGGTATGGTGGAAAAGGTATATAATCTGTCCCCTGGGCAGATACACCAACCACTGGAATAATTAATAGAGATAGAATTGCTAAGAACATATATCTTGCCAGGTTCCTCATAGACTACACCAAACCAAGTTTATTATCAAAATTAATTCAGGACCACATTATTAAGGATTAAGAAGTCACACTCCATACTGAATATATACGCACTCTATGCACCGATAAATACTGGGCATAGATGAGACTAAACCTCAACATTTAAGGAGGAAAAACGTATATATGGGTAAAATCGGGTGATTCACATGACTCTATTGGAGGTTGGTATGGAGGCTCCAGACTTCTGTTTACCCGAGACATCGGAAAAAGAAGTTTGCCTCAAAGACTTCCGAGGCAAGTGGGTTGTACTATATTTTTATCCCCGGGACAATACATCTGGTTGTACTAGGGAGGCATTAGACTTCACCTCGTTACTCAAGGAATTCGAGAATAGTGGAGCGGTTGTGATAGGGGTTAGCCCAGACTCCATAAAGAGCCACCAACGCTTCATATCCAAACACGGCCTAAAAGTCACATTACTCAGCGATACCGAGAAGAAGGTCATAAAGATGTATGGGGCTTGGGGGAAGAAGAAGAGGTATGGTAAAGAAGTTGAGGGAGTAATCAGATCAACGGTACTGATTGACGATAAGGGCATCGTAAGATTCATATGGAGGAATGTGAAGGTACAGGGACATGCGGAAGACGTTCTAAGAAAACTAAGAGAGTTGAAGGGTAGCTAACCCTACCCTATAGTCAACGCCTCCTTCTTAGATATACATATAGGAATATAGCTAACAATATTAGAGCCACAACAGCCATCATATCCAGGTAAGGAACTATAGACTCCCAATTCTCACCCAATAATACACCAATATATGCCAAGAGCCAATTCCAAATAAATGACCCAATGATGGTATATAGGATAAATGGAGGCATAGCCATCTTACCCATACCAGCCACAATAGATATGTATGTACGGACGCCGGGCGTCACCCTACCAACAAATGTTATGATAGAGCCGTATCTACTGAATAAATCCTCAACATAGGTTAAATGCCTCTCCTCCAACAACAAATATTTACCATATTTAATGACGAAAACACGACCGTAGAAAAACCCGATATAATATAATATAATTGAGCCAACCAAATTAGCTAGTGTCGAGACCAAAACAACAGCATAGAAATCCATATCACCCCTAACAGATAGATAGCCAGCGAAGGGGACAACCACCTCACTAGGTATCGGCACACCTGCAGACTCAAGCGTCATAGTCACGAATATACCCAAATATCCAATGCTATCAATAATTGATATAATGTACTCGATCAGGGGTGCAGTTATACTCGACATACCTCGAACACCGACTCATCGATACCGGCAGACACCCATATAAACGATATTAATGGGAATGGGATACTCTTATAAAGAGTATATACCTTTAAAAATGGAGTTTATACATAGGATAGATTAGGGAGGATGGCACTTATTTTAATTTTATACAGTAACCTCGGATCGGCCATATGGACCAAGGGGCCTTTTATTCTAGTTTATGAAGAGGTGTCTAGCTCGGTATGAAGATAGATGTCAAGAAGGTAATTAAGAGAGATGGGCGTGTAGTTGATTTCGACTTAAACAGAATAAGGAATGCTATCCAGAAAGCTATGATGAGTGTCAACAAATTCGATGAAAAGACGTTAAACAAGGTAGTTAGATACGTCGTTAAGGTTTTAAATGAAAAATATGGAGCTGAAGACATTCCTCATGTCGAGGATATACAGGATATTGTTGAGTTTGCACTAGTAAGGTATGACTTGTATGAAGTAGCCAAAGCATACATACTGTATAGGAAGGAGAGAGAAAAGATTAGGAAGGAGAAGATGCTTATATTAAACAAGGATTATCTAGATGAGGTTGATAAAGCGTTCTCACTCAATGCAATAAGGCTACTTGCAGCCAGATACCTACTTAAAGATAGTGAAGGTAAGGTGATTGAAAGCCCTAAGCAGCTTTTCCAAAGAGTGGCGATGCTGGTGGTTATACCAGACATACTATATGACCCCAGTATATTTGACAAAAATGGGCGGCAACCCATACATCCATACGAGGAATTCAAGCCAGAAGAGTGGGAGTATAAAGTTGGACTAGGTTATAAACCAGAGGAGGGTGGATTCAAAGTATATTGGAACAGATACCACCTACAGAAGATGAAAGAGTTATACGAAAGACTAAACCAGGAAAAGAAAATGAAAATGCCGTGGAACCAATTCTTCAATAAACTATCAAGGGGAGAATTCGACAAATACTACGATAACTATCTGGACTACTACAACCTAATGGTCTCGAAAAAGTTTATGCCCAATAGCCCCACCCTATTCAACGCCGGTACAAGGCTAGGTCAATTATCTGCATGTTTCGTTCTCGCAATTGACGATGATATAGAGTCGATTATGAAGGCGGCATCTGATGCTGCAAAGATCTTCAAAACTGGTGGGGGTATAGGCATTAATTATTCTAAGTTGAGGCCTGAAGGTGATATAGTATCGTCAACGGCTGGAGTTGCGTCAGGCCCTGTATCCTTCATGAGGATAATTGATACCGTCACGGACGTAATTAAACAAGGTGGGAGACGCAGAGGAGCCAATATGGGGATACTTGAGATATGGCATCCAGATATAGAGAAATTCATTACATGCAAATCTAAGCCTGGTGTCCTAGAAAACTTTAATATATCGGTACTCGTCACACCCGACTTCTGGGAGGCATACAACGAAAATAAGGAATACCCACTCATAAATCCAAGAGACGGCAAAACATGGAAAACCGTAAATGCAAGGCAACTATTTCGAATGATAGCCGAAAATGCATGGAAAACAGGCGACCCAGGAGTATTATTC
>WAMZ01000003.1 GCA_015522055.1 Candidatus Geothermarchaeota archaeon | reverse complement strand
GTAGCGATATTTTTAGTTACATTGGCCTTGGTGATCACGGAACGAATACATCGGAGTATAGCAGTAATGGCCGGAGCCACAGCACTTTTGGCTTTCGGTGTACTTGACATTGAAAAAGCTATCCACTATGTCGACTTTGAGACTCTCCTTCTTCTCCTAGGTATGATGACGATGGTTGAGATTCTAAAAGATCAAGGTTTATTCCATTTCCTAGCTATTAAAGTGGCCAAGTTCTCTGGCAGCTATAGAAGATTCTATTTTTTCATAACACTTGCCGCTGGTTTTCTCTCACCTTTCTTAGATGCTGTAACTGTAATGCTTATATTCTCAACAATTACGGTTGCTATATGTAAGGTTATAAATAAAGATCCAAGACCACTTCTCTTAACCCAGTTATTTGCTGCAAACATTGCTGGTAATGCTACATTAATTGGTGAACCAACAAATATTATTGTTGGTCTTCATGCAAATCTATCCTTCTTAGATTTCATATATGTAATGTCTCCATTGACAGTAGTGAGTTTCTTGACTGCTATCTATATTCTCAGTAGAATATTTAATGTCGAGGATGAGGAGATATCTCTATATCTTGAGGAATTGGACGAGTATTCCTTTGTCAAGGATTTTAGGAAATTTAGATATGGTGTGACGATATTTGTATTCACTATTCTACTATTCTTCCTACATAGTCCGCTAGGTCTATCACCAGCTGTTGTAGCATTGATAGGTGCTACCATAATGCTTCTTGTGATTAGGCCGGAGATAACTGAAATATTATCTAAGCTGGAGTGGGACATAATTCTATTTATTGGTAGTTTCTTTGTTCTAGTTGGTGGTCTGGTTGAGACCGAGGTTATCTATTCGGTTGTTGATGTCTTCTTGTCTCTTCCCTTTGGTGAGGCGTGGATACTCGGTATCGTACTCGGATTTATATCGGCCTTAGCATCCGGTTTCATAGATAATATTCCATATGTTACGATTATGCTACCAGTAATAGATGAATTGTCGAAGGCATATAGGAGTAATTTTTTATGGTGGATCTTACTTGTGGGAGCCAATTTTGGTGGGAATTTGACACCCATAGCCGCCTCTCCCAATATAGTAATCATCGCTATTAGTGATAAGGAGGGTGTTAGTATATCGTTCAAGGATTTCATTAAGGTTGGTGCACCAATCGTAGTAGTTACCCTATCGATAGGGCTGTCTATGCTTAGCCTAGCATATATATTCGGATTAATTTAAATAATCTCTACATCCTAGATGAATCAATATAGATAAAATTAGAATTGAGTATACTATATCCATCCAATATTTTCGTTATCAAGCTCCTCGTGCTTCTAGTGAGGTCTAGATTTAGTGATTCCTTTAAACTAAAGAATGATGCCTTGGAGACATCGCCTCCTGGCTTAAGTCTAGTTGGAGGTATACGCGGCCTTATCAACACATCTATCAATACATAATGGAACCTTATTTTTCCATCGTACTCGACATACTCATCAATATTAACGATGCCTATGGCCTCTCCCTCGACCCCCGCCTCCTCATACAATTCCCTCTTTGCAGCCTTATATATAGATTCACCCAGTTTGAGGTGGCCGCCTGGAACGCTCCATTTACCGGCTCCAGGCGGATTTATCCTCTGCACCAGAAGAATCTTATCATCCACTAATACTACGGCCCCAACCCCAACTTGTGGATATGGTGGATATTCCATATTTATCGCCTATAGCTTAAGTAAGCCCTTTTTGGCCAACTCTAGATTCTTGAGATAGCGTTCCGTATCCATCCTTACCCATTCCCTTACATCATACTCGACTATATCTCCGTCCTTGTTTATCGCGACCACCGATTCTATACCAGAATTTATTATGGCTCTCTTACATCTATCGCATGGGACACTATCAAGTATATCACCGGTTTTGGGGTCCAATCCATATAGGTATAGAGTCCCACCCAGTACAGATGTCCCATTCCTAGCCGCATTAAATATAGTGTTCTCCTCAGCGTGGACGGCTGGGCATAGGTCGTAAGACTTTCCATGTGGCAAGTCTAGAATATCCTTTATACATGCACCATGCTCGTAGCAGTTTACTCCGCCCCTAACTGGCCCGTTATAACCAGTAGAGACTATCGCATCATTCTTAACAACGATGGCACCATACTTCGCCCTTGTACATGAGGATCTCAACGCGACAGCCCTAGCAATCTCAAGGTAGTACCGCTTCTTATCTATACGCCCGACCTCCATACAAGATTTAAACTACGGACGTAATATAATAATATATCCCCGACTATATGGTGGTCATGTTGGGAGATAGACACTATGATGTAATAATCCTTGGATCAGGGATAACCGGCTCAAGCATCGGATATTTTCTATGTAGGAAAGGGGTGACAAATATTCTACTACTGGACAAGACCTGTGCAGGCTGCGGCCAAACCAGCATGAGCAGCGCCTTGATAAGGCTACATTATACTGAGCCGGTAATCAGGGAGATGGCCGTATTCTCATGGAGGTTCTGGAGAGAGAGGTTCGTGGATGAAGTCGGATGCGGAGAGAGGGTATTCACCGAGACAGGTGTGGGCTTCGCAGGCTCCGAAGACCTCGCTGAATCGATGGAGGAGGTCGTATCTGGACTAAAGAGGCTTGGTGTCGATTGTGAGCTTTATGATGCTGAGGCCTTCAAGGGTGAGGTCTATCCAGATATAGATATCGAGGGCCTATATTATGTGGCTTGGGAGCCTAATAGTGGACATGGAGACCCACAGACAAGTGTAAATTGCTTCGTAAAATATGTCAGGGAGACAGGTGGCAAGGTCCATGAGTACGAGGAGGTAAAGAAACTAGTGGCTGAGGATAATAAGGTTGTCGAGGTCATAACTGATAAGGATAGATACACATCCGATTACGTGGTGAATGCCCTAGGAGTATGGACAAATAACGTATTGCAAAGCATAGGTATAACACTACCGATCAAGATAGGGATGGAGGAAGTACTGATAATCAAGCATTCACTGGATAAATATCCCCCAGGATGGGGAGACCTCGCCCTAGGCTTCTATTCAAGGCCGGAGGGAAGGAGCCACCAGCTAATAGGAGGCCTGGATGTTGAATATCCCGATATAGACCCTATACCTGGCTATTATTCGAGTCCCCCTGCTGAACTCGTACTGAAGCGGATGGGGTCCTATGGAAAGCGTTTCCCAAGGCTGCTTGATGCTAGGCCTACTAAGGCTTGGAGAGGATTCTACGATATAACACCAGATTGGCAGCCTATAATAGGCAAGGATCCAAGGTATAATAATTTGATACATATGGTGGGTCTAAGTGGCCATGGCTTCAAATTAGCCCCCGCATATGGAGACACCATATCCGACATTATCATCCATGGAGATTCAAGGAGGTTCGATGTACAGAGGTTCAGCATATATAGGTTTGATAAGAAAGAGAGTAGACATAGTAAATATAAATATGGAATTGTAGGGTGACAAAGTCACCTTTATTTATTATTATGTATCAAAAATTTGCTTATATTAAATTGAAGAAATATTTTTAAATTTTTCCTAATATATAAAATGATTTGAAAAATATATATTTC
>WAMZ01000002.1 GCA_015522055.1 Candidatus Geothermarchaeota archaeon | reverse complement strand
AATTAGTTGATACTTATATGTAATGGGTGGACTGCATGGCTATGGATAACGCATTCAAGGAGCTGATAAAGAGGAGGGTCTCTGACATAATAAATAGGGAGGTTATTACAGTCGATGAAAAAGAAACTGTAACAAATATAGCTAAATTAATGACAGAGGCTAAGTCTAGCTACTGCTTAGTAATGAAGGGTGATAAGGTGATCGGCATCATCACAGAGAAGGATATAGTTAGGAGGGTGGTTGCAGCCGAGAAGAACCCAAATGAACTGAAGGCCCTAGACATAATGAGCGCACCAATAATAGCTGTATCGAGCGACACTAGACTGGAGGATGCAGCCATGCTCATGGCTAAAAATAATATTAGGAAGCTAGCCGTCCTCGACGAGGAAGATAAACTTATTGGGGTGGTTACAGTCGAGAAACTCGCGAGTGAATTGGCTTCACTCCTGAAGTTCGAGAACAGCTTATTAAATGCATTTGCAGTCTCTGAACAACTAGCCCCACGTGGAATATATGGCTAAAAAATTTATAAAAAATTCATTAAAAGGGTTTTGCTGGTGACCCCAATATGGAGCCCATAGTATATAAACCAGGGACGAGGAAGAGGGAGATACGTGTAGGGAAGGGATTCAGCCTAGGCGAGCTCCAAGCAGTCGGCCTCGACTTCAAGAAGGCGCTGAAGCTGGGGCTAAGGATAGATAAGCGTAGAAAGAGTGTCCATGAAGAGAATATAGAAATATTAAGAGAGTTTCTGAAGGAAGTTAAGGGATAACCTCTATACTATTGAGGAAAGGGGGATACTTAATTCCCTCCATCCCAATCCCATGAACCTCCAAACAATACTTAACATAGTCAGCGACATCGATAAGCCTATCTATCAAAAACTTTACAGACTCACAGACAAGGCTGAATCCATCAACACCCCAGAGCATGGTTTTATTAGCGAAGAGACACCTCCCACCACATAGATCTAGATAACTACAGTCTAGACATGGACCATCAACCCAGATTGAACCATATAAATTCCCAGGCTTAGAACTACTGATGTGTCCGACCACATTAAACTTATACTCGGGCGCTATCGGGCACGCCAAGATCCTACCATCGGTAGTTATCCCGAAAGCATCTATACCCGAGCCGCACGGCAGCAAACCAAGCCTATATCCAGTCAATATCCTATATAAGATACCCTTAAATGGCGCTATACCCAGTACATTACCATCTGCAAGCTCATCTAGCCACCAATCCAATAGTTTATTGATACCTGGGAAATAGTTGCCATATAGCCAGGCCTTGAAATCATTATAACGCTGTGCCGGCGGATAATCCCATAGAACATCAAGCTGCCAATGGACATGGTCAAATAAACCCAATTCAATAAGATGCCTAACATCCATATAGATATCTGTATGGCCCGATACAGCCATCCTGGCAACGAGATCCCCCTCAAAACCACATCTACGAATATACCTAACGCCCTCTAAAACCCTATCGTAGACCCCCACTCCACGGTAGTAATCAGTCACCTCCCTCCTACCATCAATCGAGACTAGTATCGTCGAGAAACGCCTAATTAAATCCCTATCTAGCCCATTGATCCTAAGTCCATTAGTCTGTATAACAAATTTTGCTTCCGGAAACATCTCCATTATCCCCTTTATAAGCTCTGGCTCCATCAACGGGTCACCACCATAAAAACATATAATTGGATCATCATCCATCGATATGAAACGCCTAAGTATACTCAAGTCATAGTTAAGCCTAATCGGCTGTATACCTGGATCAGGGGTATTCTGACAATATTTACACCTCAAGCCACAAACTTGGGTCAATGTAATATAGTAAAGCAACTCGGGACACCCCTGCAAACCATGTTTACATACCACATTTACATATATTTACATCAATAGGGATGCCCAGTTTTTATTAATCTACATAGAGAAAATAATTAATTTAAACATTTGGAGTGGGAACATGAGAGTAATATTCACATTTGATACCTACGGGACGCTAATAGACTGGCTAGGAGGTGTTAAGGAAACTTTAAAGAAGCTATTCAACCTAGAGGACGAAACTATTGACAAGTTTATACAAGTATGGGGAGAGTATGACTACAGGCTCGTACAGAGTGAATATAAGCCCTATAGAGAAATACTAATGGATGGCTTTAAGGCCGCCTTAGATAGACTCGAAATACCATATACTATGGAGAAGCTGGAGTCATTAACCTTATCAATAAAGGAATGGCCGCCCTTCCCCGATACAACCAAGAACCTCTTAATGCTTAAGAAGATTGGTGAAATAGGTATAATATCGAACACAGATAGGGAGTTTATCCAGGCATCAATTAGTAAAATGGGTGTGGAATTCGATCATGTAGTAGTGGCTGAAGACATAAAACTGTATAAGCCTAATCCCAAGGTATTTCATATGGCCTCAAAAATCATGGATCTAGACGCCCGCAGCCACTGGTTCCACATATCATCCTACCATACATACGACATAATACCAGCCAAGAAATCGGGTCTAAATATCATAACAGTCCTACTAGATAGATATGGATATGCATACCAGGCGGGAGAATACGCTGACTACATATTCAAATCCTTCGATAAATTAGTATATGAATTGGGTAAGATGGTTTCAAGTAAAGCTTGAAATCATAGGCGTCGCTAAATAGAAATAAATAATGGTTTTAATTAGCACTGGTTAAAAAGCCTCAATATTCTTGAGTTTAGGGACTTCCATAGCCACTAGGCTGGCCACCTCATTAAGCTTATCCACAGTCTTCTGTATATCTTCCTCTGTATGCTGTACACTGACCGTCCACTGCTCATCGGGACCTGGGGCGGTGGGAATAACACCTCTATTCATCATACTTACGAAATAGACCCACCACCTACCAGTATGCTGATACTCCAAGAAATCGTGCCACGTAACTATATCCCTATCACTAAACATTACTGCCCCACTAGTACCGAAAACAGATCCCCTGACTGGGACCCCGGCGTCATTAAATATATCTAGATGGGCTCTCATAAGCTCCTCGCTATACCTTATAGCTCTATCCATGGCGTCACGGGTTAATATCTCCTCCAACGTCACGATACCCGCATCTATCGATAATGGATTCGAGTTGAATGTACCTGCATGTGGAATCTTCCCCGGCCCAACCTCCGACATGATTTCCTTCTTACCACCTATAACCGATAGTGGAAAGCCCCCGGCAATCGCCTTCGCCAACGTCTTCATATCAGGCTTCACACCGAAGAACTCCTCGGCCCCACCATATAGTTTACCACATGTCTTAACCTCATCAAATATTAAAACTACTCCATACTCGTCACATAGTCTTCTAAGTCCATGCATAAACTCCTTACTTGGAATTACTACACCCATGTTCATCGCCACAGGCTCAAGTATCACCGCCGCGATCTCATCAGGATACTCCTTAAACAACATCTCCACAGACTCCAGGTCACCATACTGGGCCACGAGAACCTCGGATAAGGCTCCTTGGGAGACACCGGGGCCGGAAGGTACCTTAGCAGGCCTCTTCCTATGCCCAGCCGCATATATATTAGGCTTAGTAGCCACTAGGAAGAAGTCATGCGAACCATGATAATTACCCAAGAACTTCACAACCAGCCTACGCTGGGTATAGCCCCTAGCAATTCTAATAGCATGGAGTGTCGCCTCCAAACCAGTTGATGAGAATCGCACCATATCCAGTTTAAAACGCCGAGACAATATGGCCGCCAATTCATATATATGTTCATACTCAAACCCTAAAATGATGCCATTCCTCACCCGCTCCTCAACCATCTCGACCAGCCTTGGGTGATTATGCCCAGCCACCAAGACACCGAAGGCCAAATTATAGTCTATATAGACATTCCCATCGGCATCCACTAGCTTCGAGCCATATCCCCTAGAGAAGTAGAGTGGATAAGGCTCAAGAGCCCTATAATTGCTAGATACACCAGCCGGGACGAGATCCCTTACATCCTTAAATATATCCGAAGATCTCTTAGTCCTCTCCATAAAATTAGAGAATTCGCGTTGAACCTCTGGAGGAATAGACCCCATTGACCGAACACCCCAACGCCACAAACCACCAATATATATTAAAGTATGTGGATACCCCCTTAATATACTTAACAATAAACCATACAAGCTAAGTAGTTTTAGAATATGTTCAATAAATAACCCTTTTTAATTAATAAGATTTTATCCATAAACTCATTTACCAAGCATAGACTTGAACTCCCTAAGCAACTCTATCTCACGAAGCTTCTCCATTGAGAGCATATCCCAATAAATCCCCTTAGGCTTAGCCCTCCTACATTTAGGTCTTATAAGTCTCTTGGGAGTCGCTATAATATCTACTGGTACATCGAATGGGTCCTGTGGGAGGGATTTAAATATCTGGAGTTCATGGACAGTTGTAGCTATAGGTGTATCATCATCCACTAGGCCCAATTCCCTTAGAATCCCATATTCGAGCTCGGCATACCCCTCGCCCTTACCCAGTCTACTGCAATCGAGGCCAACAGCTACAGACCCCTCAACGATGAAGTCTACTGGTGGCAGCTTATGAGGCGGAACTATTCTGCCTAATCTAAATGCGCCCCTGATGGTAGATGCATACCGCTCCCTCCCCCTCAAAATACTTCCATCCAATAGTAGGAAGCCCTTCCTAAGCCTAGGAGTAGGCATTATAAGCCTCTTCCCCTCCCTCAGAACAATCTCTCTAATATAGCGCTGTGGAGAATCGGGATTAACCTTGATAACCTCAGCCTCAATAAAAATTTCAAGAGATATTATCCTAGCCCCAGCCTCCTCAGCACCCACAAAATTGGGAATCCTACCATGTGGTGGGAGGGGGAACCTAGCTACACCAGCTTCAGATAGCCTGTTCCACACCAGCTCCCTAATCCGGCTCTTCTCAATACTCATACAAACATCATTTCAAGTGTTCCCTAATAACCCTGGATAGCCTCTCTATACCGACCCTAATTACATCTGGCTTAGGAAGACTATAGCTCAGCCTCATAGTATTATAGCCAGATCCGTCGACGAAGAAACTCCTACCCGGAACGAATGCAACCTTCTCCTTATCGATGGCGTAGTATAGAAGCTTCTTGGCATCTATATAGTCCGGGAGATAAGCGAATACAAAGAAGCCAGCATCAGGCCTATAGTACGATACTTCCCTCGGCATGTACTCATCCATGGCCATCAACATGGCATCCCTCTTCTCCTTATAGAGCCGCCTAATCCTCGGAATATTCCTATCTATAAGCCCCCTATCCAAGAAATACTGTATCATGTATTGGTTGAAATTCGGGGGGCATAGGTTAATCGCCTGAATAGCTAGAGACATCTGCTTGATAACAGTCTCGTTAGCCACAACCCATCCTAGCCTAACCCCGGGAGCAAAGATTTTGCTGAATGTAGACATATAGATAACCCTATCCTCGGTATCCAGCGCCTTGATCCTAGGCGGTATATTGTCATGAAATGTTATAAATCCATATGGGTCATCCTCGACTATGAACAGGTCATAGCTTGAGGCTATCTCCAACAGATGCTTCCTACGCTCAAGACTCATGATGGTCCCAGTAGGATTCTGGCCAGTAGGCACAACATATACGAACTTTATAGGCTTCCTAGTCTTCCTATGCTTCCTAACAAGCTCCTCCAATATCTCAGTATTAAGACCATCCTTATCAACGGGAACACCAATGTATTTAGGCCTCCAGAGATTGAAGGCCTGCAACGCGGCTAGATATGTAGGGAGGCCAACCGCAACCTTATCACCCTGATTAATGAATATCCTACCAACAATCTCAAGCCCCTCTTGGCTACCAATGGTAACCAAGACATTCCTCAACTCGGCCTTAATAGACATCTGCCGCTCCATAAACCTGATAATAGCCTCCCTCAGACTGGGGAGACCATCCGTAATACCATATTGAAACGCCTTATCCCTAATTGAAAGGATATACTCTATGGCATCCCTAAGATCCTCGGGGGATGGAAAGGCATCGGGATCTGGAGCCCCACCAGTAAAAGAAATGACATCAGCAGATATTAACTTAAGGAGCTCCCTAATATCGCTAGACTTCATACGATCAACACGGTTAGCGAAGGAATTGGTAATCAGGATAGATATCTCCTTTAAACTGGCGTGCTCCAACCCCTCCCACCAACATAAATAAATTAACTAGATGCCTATTAAGCAAAAATAAATACTGAATTAAATTAAGTTGATAAAGAATTTACAAACAATCTATTTTCAATGTATAGTAAATATATTTATAAATAATTATTTACGGATTAACTTTTTACTCATCAGCTCAGCAATGTTCTCCCTAATCTTATCCTCCGGATAGACATATGGCTCCAGCTTACCCTCCAAATAGTCTTGATAAGCCTTCATATCGAAGTATCCATGGCCACTCAGCGACAGGAGTATAGTCTTAGCTTCACCACTCTCCTTACACCTCAATGCCTCATCTATCGCAGCCTTGACTCCATGGGCACTCTCAGGCGCCGGCAAGATACCCTCAGCCTGGAAGAAAAGCTTTGCGGCCTCGAAGACCTCCACCTGGTCATACGCCACGGCATCCACTACCCCATGCTTAACCAGTAGGCATAGAGTTGGGGCGTCCCCATGATACCTTAAGCCACCAGCATGTATAGGCGGTGGGATAAAATTATGACCCAAGGTATACATCTTAAGTAATGGTGTGAGCCTAGCAGTATCTCCATAG
>WAMZ01000001.1 GCA_015522055.1 Candidatus Geothermarchaeota archaeon | reverse complement strand
ATATAGATTAGGTCTGTGGGGTGGTTATGTTGGCTGGTAGGTTGGATGGTAAGGTCGCTATTGTCACTGGAGCAGGTAGGGGTATTGGGAGGGAGATAGCTCTCACCTTTGCCAGGGAGGGTGCAGCTGTAGTTGTTGCGGATATTGATGAGGAAAATGGCTCTAGGGTTGCCGAGGAGATCCGGGGCGATGGTGGTAAGGCTATATTCATCAAGACTGATGTGACGAGTTACGATAATGTTAAGGCTATGGTTGAGAAGACGGTATCAGAGTTTGGGCGTATAGATATTCTTGTAAATAATGCGGCTGTGTGGAACATTAAGCTCTTCAAGGATACGGAGCCTAGTGATTGGATGAGGGAGATAAGTATAAATGTGGTTGGGGTCCTAAACTGTATCCACTGTGTCCTCCCCTATATGATGGAGGCTAAAGGGGGTAGGATTGTGAATATAGCTAGTGATGCGGGTAGGATTGGTGAGCCCTGGCTAGCCACATACTCTGGCACTAAGGGATATGTCATATCACTTACGAAGGCATTGGCTAAGGAACTAGGTAGGTATAATATTACTGTTAATTGTGTCTCACCCGGTGTGACCAAGACGCCTGGGGCCATGAAGTTTATAGAGAGTGTGGGTGAGGAGAAGCTTGTCAAGGCTTACCCCTTGAGGAGGTTGGCGGAGCCTAGGGATATCGCGAATGCGGTTCTATTCTTCGTCTTGGATGAGAGTAATTATGTAACGGGCCAGGTCCTGAGTGTCAGCGGTGGATATGTCGTTGGCTAGGTATTCCGGTGGAAACCTTTTATTTAACTATTGATGCATTGATATATATCTTTGGGATGATGAGACGACGGTTGGGTGAATAGATGATCGAACATAGAGTCTCTGACCTAGATTGTTAAACTTCTTTATTCGGTATATCCAATATTCTAAATTCATTTGTTAGAACTCTCAACCCTTTCTCGGGGACTCTCTTTAAGTTGGCTATGAAGGTGATTCCTGATAGTAGGGCTGCTGACAATCCGCTGGATAGTGGGCCATGGAGGGATATGACTATAGGTATCCTCAGTATCGCTGCCCTATATATCATGTCGGATGAGACTCTCCCACTGGTTATTAAGACGGACCTTGATGTATCTACCCCTTTCTTCAACGCCATCCCGAGTATCTTGAGGATGGCCACATGCCTACTCACGTCGTTGGTGAATAGTTTCTCCCCGCTATGTATGTAGAGGGCTGTGGTATGTATCGCTAATCCTCTTCTAATAGACATTGTAGACTTATTGAAGTCCCTAAATATGTCGACAATATTTTTCCAGCTTAATCTGTACCCATTATCCTCTACCCTATCCTCCACATCCCGTATAGATACACACTCGTCATAGACTACCCTCCTGACCTTCCTCGCTACCTCTGCATCTACATACAACTTATCTTCTCCATACTTGATACTCTTAATGTCATTTAGGTTCTTGACCAATTTATCGGTGTATAGGAGTCCTATTACTGCCTCCTCGACCTGGTTGGGAGTCAGGTATAGTGTAGTGTAGAATATGTTATTTACGTATATGTCCATCTTCTGGTCTATGGCGACTGGTATGTTCATATATTCTGTTGACCTTGCACTGGTCTCGTCCAAGTCTATCTCCATATATTTTTATGGTCTATATTTAATAATAATGCCTAATCTATATACATATCGTTTTTAATTGTCTGTGATATATACTTTGGGTTGGTTTAGATGATCTCGGGTGGCGTGGTTTACAGGGACGATGAGCTGATTATCCATAGAATGGAGGTGGATATTCCTATCAAGGCCCTTAGGAGAATCAACTGCTATATAGTCGAGTCTAGGGGGGAGAAGCTCCTGGTAGATACTGGCATGGGTATTGAGTCTGTTAAGGGCTATGTTGAGCGTGAATATGGTGGTGTAAATCTTGTGTTTGCAACCCATTTTCATGTTGATCATGTGGGTGGGGCCCCGGAGTTTCTTGAAAGTGGGATAGATGTATATATGAGTAGGGGGGATATTAATGACATCCTTATGCTCCGTCGAGACCCAGATAGATATATAAATTATATTAAGGGGATTCACATAGAGAATGGGGTTCCACCGGATCTTGTCGAGATAATGTTTAGTAAACACCCTGGATGGTGGAGGCTCGTCGAATCCCCATATCTTGATAGAATAAAGGGGCTTGATGATGGCTCTATATTAAGGGTTGGGGGTGTAGATGTTCAGGTTGTTGTTACTCCTGGGCATACCCCTAACCATGCATGCCTCCTTATAAGGGATAGGGGTCTGATGTTTGTCGGTGACCATATACTTAGTGATATTACTCCCAACATTCCTCTAATTAGGTGGGATATAAATCCTTTGAAGGACTTTGTGGATAGCCTGGATAAAGTCCTTAGACTAGGCCCGAAGATAGCCTACCCGGCGCATAGGGCTATAATTAATGATGTAGCTGGGAGGATCCATGAGCTTAAGATACATCATAGGAATCGCCTTAATGAGGTTATCGATATACTTAGGTCTGGGCCCCAGACCGCGTATGAAGTGGCGTCGAAAATGACTTGGGACGTCAAGTTTAGGGAGTGGGCTGAGTTCCCCCCATCCCAAAAATATTTCGCTGTAGCAGAGGCTCTCTCCCACCTGAAATATTTATTAGAAGATGGAGCTGTCGATAGGGAATTGAGGGATGGCGTATATTATTACTATCTACGGGAATAACCCTCTTTAAAGATCGTTACTCCAAGATTATTATTCCATCCTTCTCTAAGTCCTTTACTATATGCTCTAGCGCCTCCCTCCCAGGCACCTCGATAGTGATCTTCAGCATCGTGTACCAAGCTGGTGCGTTAATATCGGTCCTGTCATGCAATACCTCCACTATATTCCCCCTATGCCTAGCTATTATAGATGTTATTTTTGCTAATGTACCAGGTACATCGGGGACATACATCTTCAAACTCATTATCCTACCAGTTTTAGAAAGTCCCCTAAGTAATATACGGTACATCGCGGTTAAATCTATGTTTCCCCCGGAAAGTATTAAGACTGTTTTCTTGCCGCCTAGGTCTAGTTTATTGGCTAGTATGGTGGCGACTGTAGTTGCTCCAGCACCCTCGACGACGACTTTACCCCTCTCAAGTAGGTAATATACTGCCTCGGCTATCTCATCCTCACTTACGAGTACTATATCATCTACAAGGTCCCTAACAACCTCGAACGTTAATTTACCTGGTTTCTTTGTAGCTAGGCCATCGGCTATAGTGGGCTTCACCACGGTCTCCATGGGGGCACCATGGTCTATAGATACACGCATTTTAGGGGCGTTTTCTGGCTCAACTCCATAGATCTCTATGTTTGGATTTCTGTACTTTAGGCCTATGGCCACACCTGATATTAGCCCACCACCACCTATTGGAACCACAGCCGCATCTAAATCCTTTACCTGATTATATAGTTCTAGGGCCAGTGTTCCCTGACCCGCTATAACATGTGGATCGTCAAAGGGATGTATGAACTCATATCCCTTATCCTTTGATATCTCGAGTGCCCTCTTCTCGGCATCATCATATATATCTCCATATAATACTACTTCAGCCCCGTAG